>CBHTTW010000266.1:0-4239 GCA_966096025.1 uncultured Alphaproteobacteria bacterium
CATAGACCATGCGGCCATGTTCCTGGCGGCTGGCGAAATCCTGGCCGAAGGCGAAAACCGGCACGCCCATGCGGTCGGCCTGGGCGAGAATGGCTTGGCCCGTGATCTCGCTTTGCGGGCCCACCACCAGCGGCGTGCCGGTCTTGATGATGCCGGCCTTTTCCCGCGCGATGGCGGCCAGATCGTCGCCCAGAAATTCGCGATGATCCAAGCCGACGGGCTGGATCACGGTCATCACCGGATTGGGCACGACGTTTGTGGCGTCATAGGTGCCGCCCAGGCCGACTTCCAGCACCGTGGCATCGGCGGGGGTACGCGAAAAGGCCAGGAACATGGCGGCGGCGGTGATTTCGAAAAAGGTGATGGCGCGCCCGGCATTGACCTGTTCGACCTCTTCCAGCAGCGACACCAGCGCCTCTTCCGAGATCAGCTTGCCGGCCAGGCGGATGCGTTCATGAAAGCGCACCAGATGGGGCGAGGTATGGACATGCACCTTCAGCCCTTGCGCCTCCAGCATGGCGCGGGCGAAAGCGCAGGTCGAACCCTTGCCGTTGGTTCCCGCGACATGGATCACCGGCGGCAATTTGAGCTGCGGATTGCCCAGCGCCGACAGCAGCCGCAGGATACGGTCCAGCGCCAAATCGATCTTCTTGGGATGCAGCGAGAGCAGGCGCCTCAGCACCGTGTCGCTGCGGGTGGTTTCGGAGAGCATCGGCGCCCCGGTCTAAGGGGTTGCGGCGGCGCCGCCGTTGCCGTTGCCGCGCCCCGGCCCGCCTCTGGAATGCATGGACAGAACCTTGCTGCGCGGCTTAGGCTGGTTCATCAACAGATGCAGCACCCGCGACAGGGTCGCGCGCATTTCCTTGCGGTGCGTGACCATGTCCAGCATGCCGTGCTCCAGAAGATATTCGGCGCGCTGGAAACCGTCGGGCAATTTCTCGCGAATGGTCTGGGCGATGACGCGGGCGCCGGTGAAACCGATCTGCGCCCCGGGCTCGGCGATCTGGATGTCCCCCAGCATGGCATAGGACGCACTGACGCCGCCGAAAGTGGGATCGGTCAGCACCACCACATAAGGCAGCGCCGCTTCGCGCAGCATGTCGACGCAAATGGTGGCGCGCGGCATCTGCATCAGGGACAGGATGCCTTCCTGCATGCGCGCGCCGCCGGAAGAGACGAACAGGATATAGGGCCGCTTTTCCTTGACCGCGACCTGCATGGATTCGACCAGCGCCTCGCCCACCCCCATGCCCAGGCTGCCGCCCAGGAAATCGAAGGGCTGCACCCCGATCATCACCGGCAAGCCGTCGATGGTGCCGCGCGCGGCGGTAAAGGCTTCAGGCCGCCCGGTCTTGGTGCGGGCCGCCTTGATCTCGTCGGCGTAGCGCTTCTCGCCCCTGAAACGCAGGGGGTCGGCGGGAACGGTGGGCGGCGCCAATTCGGTGAAACTGCCGGAATCGAAGGTATAGGCAAAGCGCTCGGCCGGACCGATTCGCATATGGTGGCCACAATTGGGGCAGACATTCAGGCCGGCGATCAGGTCGCGGTGGAAGATCATCTGGGCGCAGGAGGGGCACTTTCTCCAGAGATTTTCCGGAGTGTCGCCACGGCCGCCATCCTTGCCGCCGATCAGGCCTTTGATCCGGGGACGGACGACTTTGGTGATCCAGTTCATGCCTCGACCTTACCATGGCGAGCGGCATGGGTGGAACCGGCAAGACTGCGGGTCAAGTCCAGGACCTCGGCGATAATCCTGTCCCTCCCCTGATCCAGATTGGCCGCCACCCGGCCGACAATGGCCGACCCCACCACCACCCCGTCGGCGATTCGGGCGATGGCCTCGGCCTGCTCGGGCGAACGGATGCCGAAGCCCACGGTGCAAGGCAGGTTGGTGGCGGCTTTAACCCGCGTTATGGCGGCGCGCACTTCTTCTTCCGGCACGGCCTTGGTCCCGGTCACCCCGGCAACCGAGACATAATAAAGATAGCCCGAGGCATCGGCGATGATCCGCTTGAGACGGGCGTCATCGGTGGTGGGAGTGACAAAGCGGATCAAATCGACGCCTTGGGCCCGCGCCGGCAGGCGCAACACTTCATCCTCTTCCACCGGCAGATCGACCACGATCAACCCGTCCACCCCGGCCGCCGCGACATCGCGGGCAAAGCGCGCCGTGCCATAGGCATGGATGGGATTGTAATAGCCCATCAGCACGATCGGCGTGGTTTTGTCGGCGCGGCGAAACTTCTTCACCATCTCCAGAACCTTGGCCATGGTCGCGCCGGACGCAAGCGCGCGCACCGAAGAGGCCTGCACCGCCGGACCATCGGCCATGGGATCGGTGAAGGGCATGCCCAGCTCGATCACGTCGGCGCCGGCGTGCGGAAGCTGTTCCAGGATGGCGAAGCTGGTTTCCATATTGGGATCGCCGGCGGTGATGAAGGGCACGAAGGCGGCGCGGCCCTCCCTCCTCACGCGGGCGAACGTGTCGGCCAAGCGGGTCACAGTTTTTCTCCGAGAGCGTGCGCCACCGAGAAAATATCCTTGTCGCCGCGTCCCGACAGACAGACCGCGATGATCTGGTCCTTTTTCATCTGACCGGCGATCTTGGCGACATGGGCGATGGCATGCGCCGACTCCAGCGCCGGAATGATGCCTTCCAGCTTGGACAGCAGCATGAAGGCATCCAGCGCCTCCTTGTCGGTGATGGAATGGTATTTCACCCGGCCGATATCCTTCAGCCAGCTATGTTCCGGACCGATACCGGGATAATCCAGCCCCGCCGAGATGGAATGGGCCTCGATGATCTGGCCGTCGCCATCCTGCAGCAGATAGGAACGCGCGCCATGCAGTACGCCGGGTGAGCCCTTGGAGAGGGTGGCGGCATGACGCGATGTGTTGACACCATCGCCCGCCGCTTCGACGCCGTGAATTTCGACGGCGTCGTCGTCGACAAAAGGATGAAACATGCCGATGGCGTTGGAGCCGCCGCCGACGCAAGCCACCACCAGGTCGGGCAGCCGCTTTTCCCGCTCCAGCATCTGGGCGCGGGTCTCGTTGCCGATCACCGTCTGGAAATCGCGCACCATGGCGGGATAGGGATGCGGCCCCACCACCGAACCGATGATGTAGAAGGTGTCGTGGACATTGGCGACCCAGTCGCGCAGCGCCTCATTGGTCGCGTCTTTCAAGGTGCGCGAGCCTGACGAAACGCCCTTCACTTCCGCCCCCAGCAGGCGCATGCGGAAGACATTGGGCTTTTGCCGCTCCATGTCCACGTCGCCCATATAGACGGTGCAAGGCAGGCCGAAGCGCGCCGCCACCGTGGCGGTGGCCACGCCATGCTGGCCGGCGCCGGTTTCGGCGATGATGCGGGTCTTGCCCATGCGCCGGGCCAGCAGGATCTGGCCCAGGCAATTGTTGATCTTGTGCGCGCCGGTGTGATTGAGGTCTTCGCGCTTGAGATAAATTTTGGCGCCGCCGAAATGCGCCGTCAGGCGTTCGGCGAAATAAAGCGGGCTCTCCCGGCCGACATAATGGGTGAGCAATCCCGCCAGTTCGGCATGGAATGCCGGGTCCTTTTTGGCCGCTTCATAGGCCTGTTCCAGGGACAGAATCAGCGGCATCAAGGTTTCGGCGACAAAGCGGCCGCCATAGGCGCCGAAATGGCCGGATGCGTCGGGACCGCTACGCAGGGAATTGGGAATCTGGTTCATGCCTGCACCGGAAATTTGGTGGCGTTGAGAAAATCGCGAATGCGCGCCGCATCCTTCACACCCGGCGCGCTTTCCACGCCGGAGGATACATCCACCTGCTCAGCGCCCGACAAGGAAATCGCGCGCGCAACATTTTCGGGGGTCAAGCCGCCGGCCAAAAACCAGGGCTTGCCGAAGCTGCGCCCCTGCAAAATCTTCCAATCAAAAGCCGCGCCATGGCCGCCGCTGCGCAAGGCATCTTTCGGGGGCTTGGCGTCAAACATCAGCATGTCGGCGGCATTTTCAAATTTCGCCGCCGCCGCCAGATCGGAAGACACCGCCACCGGCAGCGCTTTGATGACCGGCACGCCGAACTTGCCGCGGATATAGGCGGTGCGCCGCGCACTTTCGCCGCCATGCAATTGCAGGACGTCGGGCCGAACCGTTTTCACCAAAGTCTCGATCCCGGCATCATCCTGGTCGGCGATCAGGGCCACGACCCTGATCCGGCCGCGCATCTGATCGGCCAGGGCGCGGGCCTGATCCA
>CBHTTW010000267.1:0-4236 GCA_966096025.1 uncultured Alphaproteobacteria bacterium
CCGGAAACCGTCTTGCCGATCATCGGAAGTTCGATGTTCAGCTGCCGGGGCTTGTCGCTGACGGGATCGAGATTCTTGTAGACGACGATCTCTTTTTCCTGGGCGGAATAGTTGGCGGGCATGGTGAAGGTGCGCAGCTTTTGGAAATGGCTGCTGTGCAGCACATTTTCGAACCGTTTCATGGCCTCCAGGTCGGTCCAGAAATCGGGCTGAGCCGCGATATACTGCACCCCCAATCCGTTGAGCATGGATTGAATCTCATCCTCGCTCATCAATTTCTGCTCCACGCCAAGGCTGCGCCGCACCGCGATGCGGAGCAGCAGCTTGTCGCTGCGTATGATGGAGATGTCACGCCGCTTCTCATGGGTGCGCATGGCATAGATGAAAGACCCGTCGCGATAGCCGGAAAAGACCACCGCTGCGTGTTTGGGCGCGACCTGCGCAATATAGTCGGAGAGCTCGCGATAACCGGCGACATACTGAACCGGCCGGGCATAGATCGTCCATCCCAGGGTGAAGACGCCGATTGCGAGCAAGAGGGTGTTGGCAAGCGCCGGTTGCTTGCGCAGAAGGAAGGTCAGGCCGGAGGCCGCGATGATGGCGAGCGGCAGGAGAAGGAAGACGCTGTGACGGGCTTCCTTGAGATCGATGGCCGAGAAAAACAGATAGCCGATGACCAGCCAGAGGATCAGCGGCAGATATTCCCGGATCCGGCTCCGGCTCAGCGCCAGGGAGCCAAGCCCCAGCAGCGCCGCCAGCAAGGCCGGCCAGCCCAACTGGGCCGGCATCTGCTTGGCATACCAAAGCCAGCCCGCAAGGCTGGCGCGCGAGACTTCGCTGTCGGAAATGCCGCTCACCGACTGCATATTGGCCTGGCCGAATTTCAGGGTCAGGACCGCCAGCGGCACCAGGCCCACGATCGCCAGCAGCGCGATGATGTAGCTGTGCTTGTCGCCGAACAATTTGGTTCCCCGGCTGTGCAACAGCACGATGAGATACATCAGCAGAATAAAGAGGGCGGTGAGCTTGGTATAAGCCGCCAGCACCGCCAGCGCCGCCGCCAGGTAAAGCCAGACGATGCGGTTCTCGCGCTGATAGCGCATGAAGAACACCGCGCTCCACACCAGCAGCGCGAAGGAAGGAATCTCCAGCATCACCTGGCGGCCCCAATAGGCAATCTCGGGCGCCGAGATCAGGATCAGCGCCGCGCCGAAGGCGGGAAGCGCGGGCAGCCAGAAGCGCGCCAGCCGGTAGCTGCCGATCGCCAGGGCTGCGTAACAAAAGCATTCCGCCGCGATCGCCGCGCTCTGCGACACCCCGAACAGCGCATAGAAAACCGCCAGCAGGACGTAGAACAGCGGCGGGTAGAACAGGATGGTGAGCGCCGGATACTGGGCATAGTAATTGTAGGCATAGCCGGTGGGATCGTGCAGCGGATGGTCGCGCGCGAAATCCAGCAGGAAGGCGCCGTTCAAGGCATGGCGGGGCGAGTCCGGCCAGGAAAAAGCGGTGTCGGTCGGCGCGCCGGTGACAAACAGCAGCACAACAAGGACCGTCAGGATCAGGGGCCAGACGATATCGGCGCGCTTGTCCGTCATGATCAAGCCGAGCGGGCGATCAGGACGCAGCCGAAAATCACCAGCACGGTTCCGGCAATGCGCAAGGGCGAGACATTCTCATGCAGGAACACCGCGCCCATGATTGCGGTTAGGACAAAGCCGAGGCCGACAAAGGGATAGGCCACCGAAACATCGGTTTTGGACAGAACCCAGATCCAGCCCAGAACCGAAGCGCCATAGATGGCCAGCCCAATCCAGATGAAGGGGGAGGCCGCCACCGCCAGGATGACATCGGTGGTGCTTTTTCCGGCCGTGGATTTCAGCGGCCCGGTGCCGAGTTTCAGCGCCACCTGGGCAAGGGCTGACAAAGAGACGGCGCCCAGTATGGCCGTAAAAATCGCCGGTTTCATAAAATCCCCTTTGGCAGAACGCGGGCCACGAGCACCACGATAATCATGGCCAGAAAAACATAGCGGCTGACTTTGTCCTTGATGGCGAACACCACCGGGTCGTCATGGATCTTGCCGCGCTTTGCCCCGATCCAGATGCGGTTGCTCCAATAAAGCATCAGCAGGCACAGCAGCCAGAGCACGCCGGGCTCTTGATAGAGGGTCCTGACCTCGGTGCTGGAAATGTAGAAAGCCAAAACCACCGTCGAGGCCGTCGCATTGGCGATGCCCAGCGAGAACATGGTGTCGGCATCGTCCTTGGTGTAGCCGCGCCCCTTGGCCTGGCCCTCGGCCAGGGCGACGATTTCGATATAGCGCTTGAGATAGGCCAGGCTGATGAACACGAACATCGAAAAAGCCAGCAGCCAGGATGACAGGCTGATCGCGATTGCGGCGCCGCCGGCCACCACGCGCACCGTATACAAAAGGGCCAGCGCGAACACATCGGCGGTCGATTTGCTCTTCAGGAAAAAGGAATAAAGATTGGTCAGGGCAAGATAGCCAACCAGCAAGGCGGTGAATTTCCAGGGCAGGAAGGCGATCGCCAATCCAAGGCCGGCAACGGTCAGCAGGATTGTACCCAGTGGCCCATAAAGGATCGGCAGATCGCCCGATGCCAGGGGGCGGCGGCATTTGGTGCGATGGGCGCGGTCGGCATCCAGGTCGAGCAGGTCATTGAGGAAATAATGGCCCGAGGCGCAAAGCCCGAAAGCCAGAAAGGCCAGGAAGGCCAGCCCCAGCAAATGCGGATCGCGATAGTTGTGTGAGGTGAAGAGCGGCACAAACACCAAGGCGTTTTTCGCCCATTGGTGCAGCCGCATTTCCTTGAGGAAGGCCCGCCAAACAGGCGGGCGCGTTTTCACGACCAGCTCCGCGCGTCCCGCTTCCGTCGCCGCCTTGACGTCCTTGGAAGGTGCGTTCACCAGGATTTCCTTTTTCGACGCCGCCCAGATCGGACGGTCGGCGGCGGAGTTGCCAGCATAGACGAACTCCCGGCCCTGGTTGAGGGCCTGAATGCGAGTCAGTTTGGTGGCGCCCTTAAGATTCAGCCGCTTGGAACTGCCATAGCCGGCGCCGGGCAAATCCAGATGCTCGGCGATCCGGCTGGCATAGGTCTGGTGCGAGGCGGTGATCAGTACGGTCCGTCCGCCCTGTTTCTTGCGCCGGGCGATCAGCTCGGTCACCGCGCTTTCATAAGGAAGCGTGGCGGGATCGAACTGGATTTTGCGGGCCAAAAAAGTCTTCAGCGGCGCCGGCCCTTTCAGCGCCAGGCGCAGCAAAGTGAATATCCGCCACGGCGCGGTTTTGACATGACGCCAGGCGGCCTCGTGCAGCAGATCGGTGCGCAGCAAAGTGCCATCGATATCGATGTAGAGATCGTCGGGGGCGGCTTGTTGTTCACGCATTTCTGTCATCAGGCGGGCCATGGGAAAAAGGGCTCATTCGCGGCACCCGCGAAGATGCGGTGAGGGGGCTGAAGATCAGATAAATAGCTGTCCCCGCACATCTTTTTTGTGGCGAAGAGTGTTAACGCGCGGGATGGCCGGCCGATCCCGGAATCCCATCTAAGCCATTGACTAAATTCATGAAATACTTCTTATGGCCCATGGCTGCGAAACCTGCCGCGTATAAAAATTCGGCACGCCCCTAACAGGTCGGCCGTTCGCTAAGCGCAGCGACCGCAGGGTAGCTGCGCCATCAAATAGGTGCCACCGGCCTGTCAGTAGGTGGTTCGCCCGCCAGACGTATCCAGGGTGCTGGCGGTGGTGAAGGAACATTCCTCGCTCGCCAGCCAGCATACCGCAGCCGCAATTTCAGGCGCGGTGCCGAAACGATCCATCGGGATTTTGGAGCGCATGTAATCGATATGGCTCTGCGGCACATTATCGAGAATAGGACTCTCGAATGTCGCCGGCGTCACCGCATTGACGATCACGCCTTTGGTCGCAAGCTCCTTGCCCAGGGATTTGGTGAAGCCCAGCACGGCGGCTTTTGAAGCGGAATAGGAACTGGCATTGGGATTGCCTTCCTTGCCGGCGACGGACGAGATGTTGACGATCCGGCCGTAACCTTTTTCCACCATCAACGGCGCGACAAAGCGGCAGCAATAGAAAAGCCCGTTGACATTGACGTCCATCACCTTCAGCCAGCTGTCGATGGGATAACCGATCACCGGCTGGGTGGCGCCGGTAATGCCGGCGCTGTTGATCAGGATGTCGATCTTGCCC
>CBHTTW010000268.1:0-4222 GCA_966096025.1 uncultured Alphaproteobacteria bacterium
ATTGCTTCGCCATCTTGGCGCCGCCGGGCTGGGGCGGCATCAGCACCCGCGGCTTCTTCAATTTCGTCACGGCGCCCGCCGCGATCACGGCATTGCGGTCCACCCAGCCGTCGGTGTCCAGCAGCCGCACCTTGGGCCACAGCGCCCGCATGGCGCGGACCATGATATCCGGCGTGCGGTCATCGTCATCGGCCACGATCACATTCATCAGGAATAGCGTGTTGCGGGGCTTCAGCCGCGACTTGGCCAGCTTGAAGAAGGCCGGCTGCATGAAGGGCGCCGGCATGCCGCCTTCGCCAAAAGCGTCCAGAATGATCGCGTCATGCCGCCCAGGATGGTTTTTCAGATAAGCGATGCCGTCCGCGACATGGCAGGGAATATCGGCGGGCATGTGGAAATAATCGCGGGCGATGTCGAAGGACAGTTTGTGAATGTCCACGATGGTCACCTTCACGCCCTTTGTGTGCAACATGGTGGCCAAGGTGCCGCCGCCGCAGCCGATCATCAGCACGTCCTTGGCCTTCATCTGGCGCAGGAAAAAATACATGGCATGGATGTAATCGGCGGTGGAAATGCCGCGCGAGTCGCTGGCGCTCTGGTGATAATCCTTCTGCCAATAACTGACCTTGCCGGTGCGATTGTCCTGCACGATGACATGGCCGGGCGCGGCGTGGGTGCGGCGTTCCATGGCTCAGCGTTTCCAGTCGCCGGGCGCATCCGGCTTGGTCGCCGCCAGGATGGCGATGGCGGTCCTGCCGCGCTCGCTGCCGCTCAAAACCGCATGCAGCCTTTGCCACAAGCGTGTTTTGGCCGCAGGCGCCAGGCCGTCGAAAGAGGTGCTGTAAATCATGTAGCTCAGAGGATAGCGGAACAGCCTGGTCTGCAAATCGAAATCCCGCAAGGACCGGCCTTGGCTGTCGCGCGGGCCGCGCCGGGCAAAGACCGTGTCGAATCCGGAATTGCCCTTGACCGGCGAAGGCAGCGGCGCCTCATCGGCGAAGGTCATGAAGGAGGCCAGTTCATCGATGCTTTTGTCTAGATCGGCCAAAAGGCCAGACCGAAGCTGCGCATTGATGACGGCGATCCGGTTTGCAAAGCCGGTCTGATGCTCCAGCACCATCAAGGCGACGATATCGCTGGTGGGTTTGAGGGTTTGGGCGGTATCGAACTTGTCCGAGAGACTCGTGACATTGAGCCCATCCGTCGCCGACAGGTCATAAGGCCGGTTGGGGTCGAGTGCGGCGACATTGCCGCGATGGCGCATGAGCCCATGCGTGCCGGTGACATACCAGCCGCCCCAGCGCAGTTCGAAGGGCGTGCTTTGTTCGGTGATATCGAAGGGTCTGGCGGGATCGGGGAAGACCGGCGTGCCGTCGGTGGTGGCGGAGATGTTGGCGACGATCCAGCCCGGCGCAAAGCGGTTGACCATGCCGTGACAGACGGTGCAGGTATTGCCTTCTTCCACCAGTTGCGGCTTGTCGGCCTTGGCGACATCCATTGTGTAAAAGGCGAGGCCGCCTCTTTTATCGTTGACGATCAGTTCCAGCAGCTGGCCCTGATGCACGGCGGCGACGGCTATGTCGTTATTGAAATAGATGGCGCGCGGCGCCTTGGGGCTGATCTTGTTGAACTGAAGGCTGGAGCGGGTGAAGGTCAGGACCTGGGATTCCTCCGGCACGTCCAGGGCGGCGAGCAGGCTCCTCAGATAGCCTTGGCCGTCTTCGGCAAAAGCCAGCTTGGTTTCGCCCTTGTCCAGCCGGGCTTGAAGCGCCTCGATGACATTGTTTGGCGTGGGTTCGGCAGCTTGGGATATCGCCACGCCCGCCAATCCGGCGAGCAGCAGCGACAACCAGGCTGTGACGCGCATGCGCAAAGCAGTCCTTACTTCGGCGCGATCATGTCTTCAGGCCTGACCACGGCGTCGAATTCCTCCGCCGTGACATAGCCGCCGCCGACCGCTTCCTCTTTCAAGGTGGTGCCGTTCTTGTGCGCGGTCTTGGCGATCTTGGCGGCATTGTCATAGCCGATCTTGGGCGCCAGCGCCGTCACCAGCATCAGCGAGCGCTCCAATCCAGCCTTGATATTGTCAAGGCGCGGCAGGGTCCCCACCACGCAATTGTCGGTGAAGCTGACCGCGGCATCGGCCATCAGCCGCACGCTTTGCAGGAAGTTGTAGGCCATCACCGGATTGTAGACGTTGAGTTCGAAATGCCCTTGGCTGCCGGCGAAAGTCAGCGCCGCATGATTGCCGAAGATCTGCACGCAGACCTGGGTCATGGCCTCGCATTGGGTGGGATTGACCTTGCCCGGCATGATGGAGGAACCGGGCTCATTCTCCGGCAGCGCCAATTCGCCCAGGCCCGAGCGCGGCCCCGAACCCAGCAGGCGGATGTCGTTGGCAATCTTGAACAGGCTGGCGGCCACGGTGTTGATGGCGCCATGGCTGAACACCATGGCGTCATGGGCGGCCAGGGCCTCGAACTTGTTGGGCGCGGTGGTGAAAGCCATGCCGGTGATCTTGGCGATGCGTTCGGCCACCATCTTGTCGAAACCGACCGGGGCGTTGAGGCCGGTGCCCACCGCGGTGCCGCCCTGGGCCAATTCCATCAGCTTGGGCATGGTCTGTTCGATGCGGGCGATGCCGTTTTCCACCTGCGCCGCATAGCCGGAGAATTCCTGGCCCAAGGTGACCGGGGTCGCATCCTGGGTGTGGGTGCGGCCGATCTTGATGATGTCCTTCCAGGCCGCGACCTTGGCGGCCAGCGCCGCATGCAGGTGCTTCAAGGCGGGCAAAAGCCGGTGATGAATCTCTTCGGCGCAGGCGATATGCATGGCGGTGGGATAAGTGTCGTTGGACGACTGGCTCATATTGACGTGATCGTTGGGATGGACCGGCTTCTTGGAGCCCATCGTGCCGCCCAGCATTTCGATGGCGCGGTTCGAGATCACTTCATTGGCGTTCATGTTGGACTGGGTGCCCGAGCCGGTCTGCCACACCACCAGCGGGAAATGTTCGTCCAGCTTGCCGTCGATCACTTCCTGCGCCGCGGCGACAATGGTTTCGCCCAGCTTCTTGTCCAATCCGCCCAGCGCCATATTGGTCTGCGCCGCCGCTTGCTTGACGATGCCCAGCGCCCGCACGATGGGCTGCGGCTGCTTTTCCCAGCCGATCTTGAAATTCCCCAGGCTGCGTTGGGCCTGCGCCCCCCAATAGCGGCTGGAGTCGACTTCAATGGGTCCGAACGTGTCGGTTTCGGTACGGGTCTTGGTCATGGAAGGTCTTTCGGAGATTACTTCTTGCGAAACGAGTCCAGGCTGACCACTTCGCCGGGCTTTTCGCCGGCCGGGGCGGGCTTTGCCGCCACCGGGTCGGGTGTTTCGCCCTCGCTGGGTTCGGGCGGATTTGTGGGCACCATGACGGGGCCGGTGGCCGGTTTGGGCACGCCATCGCCTTCGGCGCGGAATTGCAGGCCGAATTGCACGCCGGGGTCGAAAAAAGCGGTGAGGGCGTTGAAGGGAATGTGCAGCGGCGCGGGCAGCTTTTTGAAGGTCAGGGTCACCTCGAAATAATCGTCCTTCACCTTCAGCGCCCAATATTGGTGCTGGATGATGATGGTCATTTCGTCGGGATATTGTTCCTTGAGGAACTCGGGAATATCCACACCTTCGGCATGGGTCTTGAAGGTGAGATAAAAATGATGCGCGCCGATCAAACCCGACTTTTCGATGCGCCGCAGCGCATCGCGCACGACGCCTCTAAGCGCCGAGTCGGTGAGAGCCTGATAACCTATAAAGTCCTTAGCCATATGGGCCGCAGACTATGCGCCGCGCCCATGGAGTCAATTGCGGCCGGGGTCAAGTTTGACCGATTTTGACGCAATTGCGAGGAAAAGCAGGAACCTGACCGGGATCAAGGCGCTGTGAATAAAGAGTGCCCCATCCGGGATTGCCGTCATGAAAATCGCAAAGATCGCCCGCGCCGGCGCAAAGTGGTGGGTGCTTCTGTTGCCCGGTGCACCCACCGAAACCGCGCTTGGCTAACCTAAGTTAGGCAGCGAGGGCCATTTCATTATCGTTGGCACCTAAACAATAGTCCGATGACGGCGGAACCATACCGGGTGAAAGAACAGTCTTTACACGTCCGTCGATCCTGTTTCGCCCCCACAAAAACCCTCCTTGGAGAGCTTGTGGTGGAGGCGCCGGGTACTGCCCCCGGGTCCGG
>CBHTTW010000269.1:0-4217 GCA_966096025.1 uncultured Alphaproteobacteria bacterium
TGTGCGGCGACCGGGTGACGGTTTACCTGAAGCTGGGCGAAGACAATCGCGTCGCCGACATCAAGTTCGAGGGCAAGGGCTGCGCCATCAGCCAGGCATCGGCTTCGATGATGACCGACATGCTCAAGGGCCGCACCGCCGCCGAGGCCGACCGGCTGATGACGGGCTTCCTGCATCTGGTGAAGGGCGAGGACGCCAGCGATCTGCCGGAAGACGACCGCGAGCGGCTGGAAGTGATGGGCGGGATTTCGGAATTTCCCATGCGGGTGAAATGCGCCACCTTGGCCTGGCACACTTATCGGAATGCGGTGGAGGAGGGCGCGACATGAGCGACACCCCAACTTCGGCCCCCCAAACTTCTGCTTTAAGCCAGCAGGAACTGGACGACTTCACCAGCAAGCTGGTGACGGCGCTGAAGACCGTTTACGACCCGGAAATCCCGGTTGATATCTATGAACTGGGTCTTATCTATAAGGTGGATGTCGCCGACAACAAGGACGTCACCGTGGACATGACCCTGACCGCGCCCAATTGCCCGGTGGCCGGCGAGATGCCGGAAAACGTCAAGGCGGCGCTGCAACTGGTGGACGGCATTGGAGAGGTTACGGTCAACATGACTTTCGATCCGCCCTGGACGCCGGAACGGATGAGCGAAGAAGCCAAACTCGAATTGAACATGTTCTGATGGAAACCAAACCGCAAAACCCGCGCCGCGCCCCTCTGAAAAGAGAGAGACCCAAGCCGGTCAAGCTGACCGATGCCGCCGCGGCGCGCCTGGGCCAGATCATGGCCAATGCCGACGGCAAATATCTTGGCCTGCGGGTTGGCGTCACCAATGGCGGCTGCGCCGGCATGAGCTACACCATGGAATATGCCTCGGACACCAAGCCGTTCGAGGAAGTGATGGAAGAAAAGGGCGTCAGGATATTCATCGATCCCAAGGCGATCCTGTTCCTGATCGGCACCGAGCTGGATTTCGTCCAGGAAAAGCTGGGCGCGCGCTTTGTGTTTAATAATCCCAATCAAACGTCAGCGTGTGGCTGCGGCGAAAGCGTGCAGATCACGCCCGCGGAAGGATGAAGCGGGATCTTCACCGCTTCGACGATCTTTTTCACGATTTCGGCCGTATCAGCCTGCGCCGCATGTTCGGCGGCGAAGGCATTTATGCCGGCGCACAGATCATCGGGCTGGTGGTGGATGACCGGATTTACCTGAAAACCACCGACAGCAACCGCGCCGACTATCTGGCCGAAGGCTGCGAGCCTTTCACCTATATGCGGGGCAAAAAGCGCATGGCGATGTCCTATTATGCGGTGCCGGAACGGTTGTTGGACGATCCGGAGGAGTTCGCGGCTTGGGCTCGGAAAGCGCAGGCCGCCGCGCTTGCGCCAAAACCGCGCAAGAAACGCTGATCTACTTCTGCCGGAAGACCGGTTCGCGCTTTTCCTGGAACGCCGCCAGGCCTTCGGCGAAATCCGCCGTCATGCCCGCCTTTTGCTGAGCCTCGGCTTCGCGGGCCAGCTGCGCCTCATGGCCGTCCCAGAAGAGTTTGCGTGCCAAGGGCAGGGCGGCGGGACCGTCCGCCAGGCGCTTTGCCAGGATCAGGGCTTCCTCCATCAGGCGCGCGTCATCCACCATCCGGTTGATAAGGCCCCATTCCAGCGCCTTTTCAGCTGGCAGTTTTTCCGCCAGCAGCGCCATCTCGCGCGCCCGCGCCAGCCCGATCAGGCTCGGCAGCAGAAAGGTGATGCCGCCATCAGGCACCAGCCCGATGCGGGAGAAAGACAAAAGGAAATAAGCCGACCGCGCCGCCAGGATCAGGTCGCCCATCAGGGCCAGGCTCATGCCGATCCCCACCGCCGGGCCGTTCACCGCCGTCACGATGGGCATGTTCAAATCGCGCAAGCGGCGGAAGACCGGATGAAACACCCGCTCCAGCACCTGGCCGGCGCCTTCCGATCTGTGGCCGGGCAGCTCCTTCATGTCGGCGCCGGAACAGAAGCCCCGGCCGCTGCCGGTGAGAAGCAAGGCGCGAAAGCCGCCGGTTTCGATCCTCTCCAGCGCCGCGTTCAAATCCGCCATCATGGCGGCGGACAAGGCATTGATGCTGTCAGGACGATTCAGGGCCAGGATCGCGACCTTGCCGTCCGCCGTCAGCTCGACGCAATCGAATGCGGGCACGCGAGTCCTCCCTCGCGCGAACATACTGCAAATGCGGAAAATGCGTTAGGCCGCGCTCGTCTCGAGCGCAGCCATGTCCTCCCCCATGCGCGAAGCGCTTATGGGGGAGGTGCCCGTAGCAGCGCTTGTGCGCGTGGCGTTAGCGGAGCGTCAAGTAAGCTGCGAAGGGCGGAGGGGGAATAAAAAAGCGAGCTAGGCTGCACTCGTTTCGAGTGCAGCCATGCGAGCATCGATCTGGTTCACCACCAGATTGCGGCCATTGTGCTTGGCGCCATAGAGGCAGGCATCGGCGCGGCGCAGCACCGTGTCGATGGTTTCGCCGCGGCCGATTTGCGCCACACCAATGGAAATGGTGATGGTGCCCAGCACGTCACCGGTGGACTTTTTCACCAGCTTTTTGTGCTCGACGGTGGTGCGGATCTGGTTGGCGACCCTGGTGGCCGCTTCCAGGCTGGTGCCGCGCAGCAGAACGGCGAATTCCTCGCCGCCATAGCGCGCCGCGGTGTCGCGGCCCTTGACGTTTTCCGACAGGCAGGCCGCCACCAGGCGCAGCACCTGGTCGCCGGTCTGATGGCCCCAGGTGTCGTTGAAATTCTTGAAATGGTCGATGTCGCAAAGCAGCAATGCGACGTCCTCGCCTTCGTCCGCCACCGCCGTCAACGCGGCGCGCGCCGCTTCGTCGAACGCCTTGCGGTTGGCGATGCAGGTCAATTGATCGGTCAGGCTTTCCTTGCGCACATCCGCGAGCTTGTCGCGCAATTCGCTGACCTGTTGCGAGGAAGCCTGCAATTCGCCTTCCAGGCTCTTGGCGCGGTGTTCCATGGCGCGGGTGGCGGTGATCAGGCCTTCCACCAGTTTGCGCACATCGGCGGGGCTGCGTTCGCCGCCCAATTCGCCGGTGGCGGCGGACAAGGTGTCCTTGTAATCGGCGGTATCGCGGGCCGAAGTCTCCAGCTTGCTCAGCATGTCGGCGATCAGGCTTTCGATATTGCCGCCCACCGACTCCATCGCCATGGCGGTGCGCGCGCCGGAAAGGCAGCGCAAGCGCAGATCGGAAAGGATTTCCACGGTGAAAGGCTTTTTGGACTTGATGAAAGCCGCCATCACCTGGCTCAAGGCGGGGTTTTCGCCCGAGGTATAGGCATAAAACAGCTCGAAATTGTCGGGGGTCGCAACAACGCCGACCTCACCCATCAGCGCAAGCGCCGTCTTGGCAACATTCTGTTCGCGGTTATGACCAAACACGCACACCATCCCCGTCAGGCTAAACTATGCCCGGGCCGAGTTTGCACATCCCGATGTATAAAAAGCGTTAAGTGACGGCGGTTTTCAAGCCTGAAATTTTTATATACACGGCAATTTCGCGCCGGTTTTCCAGTCACTTAGGCCAGAAGTTGGGCACGGGGGCCAGCCAAAGGCCCTTAAAGCGGTTCTGGTTTCTTCACCGGCACCGGCCGGAACAGGAAAGCCGGCAGATCGCTCTTGTCGACCGCCTCGCTGCGGGCGGCCTGCTCATTATGTTGCCGCTGGCTGCCGCGCTCGCGATTTTCATGCCGCGGCCGTTTCTCGTGCCGGTCTTGATGGGATTTTTCCTGGTGCGGCTTTTCCTGGTGCCGCTTGTTTTGATGCTGAGGAACGGCAGGAGGCCGGGTTTCCTGAACCGGTGCCTCGCTCTGAACCGGCGCGGGACTCGCGGGTGCTTCCACGGGCTCCATGCTGGCAACCTGATCGTGGAATTTGCCGCCCGGCGGACGGCGGTCGTGATGCTTGCCGTCGCGGCCGCGATTGCGGTCGCGGCCGCCCTTGCCGCCGCGGCCATGGCGATCGCCATCGCGGCGGGGCCGGCTTTCCTCGCGTACCTCGATGTCCATCATTTCGCGGCGCGCCAGTTTCTGTCCGGTGATCTTCTCGATGGCTTCGATATATTTGCCGTCGCGGTGCGAGGCCAGCATATAGGCATGGCCGCTGCGCCCGGCGCGGCCGGTGCGGCCGATGCGATGGACATAATCGTCGGCATGGATCGGCACGTCGAAATT
>CBHTTW010000270.1:0-4213 GCA_966096025.1 uncultured Alphaproteobacteria bacterium
GATCGGGGCGGCAACCGGCAGATCATGCGCCAGCGCCATCATGGCGCGCAAACGCGACCAGCGCAGCAGGCGCACACCCAGGATCAAGGCCAGACCGGCCAACCAGATGCCCAACAACAGCGGCGCCCAATTGACCGCGTCGGCATGCGGCGCCACCAGCATCTTTGCCGGCGCGGACAATTTCTCCGCCGCCGGCTGAATGGCGACAAGGGAGTGGAGCACGGGCGCGGGATATTGGCGGGAGAGATATTCTCCCAGCGCCGCCAAGGCCGCGAAGGGCACCAGGAATTTCACCGAGGCCGCGAACCACAGCCAGAACCTCAAGGCGGCGCCATTGCGGCGGAATGCCAGGGTCAGAACGCCCATGGCGACGGCGAACAAGGTGGATTGCCAGATATGATCCAGCAGCGCCGCGATCATGCGTCTTTCTTTCGCTTGGCGGACAATTCCTGCAGCAGCTTCTCGGCGTCGGACACATCCTTGGACGTCAGATTGCCGGCTTCGATCAACTGCGCCATGACCGGCTGCATCCGGCCGCCGAAAATCGACAGGAACTCATCCACCAGACGGCGCTGTGCGGCGTCGCGGGAAATCACGGCTTCGAAAATATGGGCGTTGCCGATCTTGCGCGCCCGGCGCAGGGCCTTCTTGGTTTCCAGCCGGTAGACCATGGTCTGCACGGTGGTATAGGCCGGGCGGTTCTTGGCCCCGAAACTTTCCTGAATCTCGCGGATGGCCGAAGGCCCGGCGCTCCACAAGACCTCCATGATCTGCATTTCCAGCTTGCTCAACTTGGGATGCCGCATCGCCAATTCCGCCTTGGGGACCTACTACAATCGTCAGTAATCTAAGCCTTGGAGGGGCCGTCCGGCAAGCCGGTGTGTCAACGATCCACGGCGGCGCCGACGGCACGGGGCCGCAGGCGGTCAAACGGCCCGCAAAGCACGAGCCCGGCGACAAAACCGCCCAAATGGGCTTGCCAGGCGATCAGGCCGCTTTCCCCGCCCATACCCAGCCCGGTGACTCCTGTCAGCAGGTTGATAGCCGCCCAAAGGGCCGTGAAAATCAGGATTTGCCGGGAAAATAAGGGGGCCAAAGGGGTTTCACCCGGCACAGCCCATGGGGTCTGACTGGGCAACATCCGCAAAGCCGCCGCCATCAAGCCGGAAATGGAGCCGGAGGCGCCGACAACCGGAACCTGGCTTCCCCAATTCAGCGCCAGATAGGTCAGCGCCCCAACAACCCCACAAGCGAGGAAGAAAAGCACAAACAGCATGGGCCCCAGGCGCCGGGCGACAATGGGCCCGAACGCCAGCAGCCACAGACAGTTGATGACCAGATGGGTCCAGTCATTGTGCAGCCCGATATAGGAAACAAAGGGAAGGGCGCGCTCCCAGACGGTGCCGGGATTGGCCATATGGCTTTCCAGAAAGGCGCTGCTGTAGCGCAGGGGATAGAGCCCGAATTCAAAGACGGCATCATCGGCCCGATTGGCCGGTTGCATCACCCGCGCCACATGCAAGGCCACCAGGCCGCCAATCAGCCAAAGGACTATCGGTGGCGCGCGAAAAAAAGGCTGGCGCGGAGGGGCGGATTGCAGGAAAGCCATACACTTATCTAGGGCGGTTCGGAGTTCCCGCCAAGCCGCGCTCCTGTGCCAGGGCGGAACATCGCAGCCCCTTGGCCATGCCGGGCAAAATGGTCATCCCGGGACAGCAGCCGGCCAAGGCCCGCGACGGCCTTACCCGAAAAGCCCGGTATTTCCAGGATCCAGCCCCGCCGCCTGTCTCCAATCGGCACAGCGAATCCCTAACGGCGGTTAAGCACTGGCACGGGCGTTGCTGTGGTCCACACACCAGAATGGATTTTTTGCCCATGTCCCGTTCCAAGACGGCCATTGCGCTGAGCTTGCTTGTCTTCAATCCCGCCTTGGCCGCAATGGCCGGCGATTGGACCAACTCGGCCATGTATAACGGCGGCGCCGGCGCGCAGAACCAAGCGTCCAATTATTCCATGCGCGACGCCAACGGCAATTTGACCCTGGTCAACGGCCAGGTGGCGCCTTCGATCTATCAGCAAGGCAGCGGCGCCCAGTATGGCGGCGGCGGCGTCGGCATGGGCGGAAACCCGTCCACCTACGGACAAGCCAATGCCATCGGCAACCAGCTTTCGGTGGTGGTTCTGGGCAACCACAACACCACCATCATCGACTCCACACAGGTCAATAACGGAAATCAGACGGCCACCACCGATCTGAACCCGCATTGACGAGCAAGGCCCCATGACACCCCGCGCCCGTAAACACCTGACAAAGCCGCTGGCCCTCGTGCTGGCCGCCATGGTGCTGCAGGGCTGCATTTCGCCCTGGCCGAATTCGGCCGGGCGTTATACCTCGCCCATCGGCGGCGCGCCGGTCATCTCCAACGAGACCCCCTATTCCGCCGCCCTGCGCTGCATGAGCGGTTTTGTCCGCCAACACCCGGTGCGCATCGCCGTCGGCCAGATCGCCGATTATACCGGCAAGGCGGAAGCCGACGGTTCGGGCCGCAAGGTGACCGCCGGCGCGGCCCTGATGGCGATGAGCGCGCTGAACAAGGCCGGCGTGCATATGGTCGAGCGTTTCGATACCTCGGTCGCCGAAATGGAATTGAAATACGCCAACAACAAATTGATCGGCGACGATCAGCATCCCAATCCCCAGACCGGCGACTTCCGCAAGATCCTGGCCGGCTCGATCCCGGGTTCGGATTACTACATCGTGGGCGGCATCACCGAATTGAATTTCAATATCCGCAGCGAAAACGCCAACGGCACCGGCGGCGGCACCCGCACCAACGCCACCACCGGCACCGCCGGCGGAAGTCTGTATGTGATGAATGTCGGGCTGGACTTGCGGCTGGTCAACACCAACACGCTGGAAGTCGCCGATGTGATTTCCTACCAGAAGCAGATCATCGGACGCCAGATTTCCGCCGGCGTGTTCGATTTCCTGGGAACCAATTTCTTCGATGTCAGCGTCGGCGAAAGCGCGCTGGAGCCGATCCAGTTGGCGGTGCGCTCGGTCATCGAGCGCGCCGCCCTGGAAATGATCACCCGCATTTACCGCGCGCCGGGCCCGGCCTGCGCCATTCCGCTGGGCACCGACGAGGATCCGTTGCGGGACGCCCGCGACCATTATCCGCAAATGGCGTATGGCGCGCCGCAGCCTTATGCACCGCAGCCGTATGGACCGGCGCCCTATCCGCCGCAGCCGGCTTATTACGCGCCGCCTTCCTATCAGATCAGTCAAGGCGATGGGAACCGCGGCAGCCCCTATCGCGGTTACTACGATCCCGATCCCGGTTTGATCAATCTTCGCGGCGGCCTCTAAGCCAATTTCAGGAGTACAACCATGAACAACTTCAAAATCCTGCTCTCCGCTTCACTTCTGGCTCTCTCCGCACTCCCCTCGCTGGCGGCCGGTCCCGGTGAACCCGGCGATGATGGCAGCATGATCCTCAACACCCAGATCAATCTGCAGAACAACTGGTCCAATCTGAATGTCAAAGCCAACACGATCGGCGGAGATGCAGTCGCGCAAGGCGCCGCCGCGGGAAACCTGGTCGATATCATGACCATGAATAACACCCGCGTCACCAATGACCAGACCGTGGGTCCCGGCGCCACCATCGGCTCCAACATTCACATGGACGTCAACAAGGTATGGGGTAGCGTCGGCATCCAAAATCAGGTTGTGTGCAACGGCGCCAGCGTGTCGTCCGATCCGACCTGGACCTTCGTGAACTCAAACCAGGAATGTCACGCGGGCGATCCCTATTCTGGAATCAATGCCAACATCCGCAACGTGGCCGGCGACTCGGTGATCCAGGGTTCTGCAATGGGCAACAGCTTTCAGGCGGATTCCAATGCCGGCACATTTCCCGTCACCACACGGCAGCTCAACAATTCGGCCAACATCTCGAACGTGAACGGCAATGTCTACAATGTCGGCGGCAGCGTGGGCTTTTCTTCCAGCGCGATCGGCAACAGCTCGCAGATCATCCACTACAACACCCACTAGGCTTGGCGGATTGCTCTGGATTTCTTAGGGGCAAAATAGGGCTTCCAGAGCGGAGGGGCGGGCCCCAGGCCCCGCCCGTTGTTTTTTACGCCGGGGGGAGTTTGGGTCCCACACAAGAGCCCCCAGCCCATAAAACAGGGACCCATCGAAGCC
>CBHTTW010000271.1:0-4179 GCA_966096025.1 uncultured Alphaproteobacteria bacterium
GCCGGTCAAGGCCGCGGCCGAGATGATCGCCGATCTCACCGACGGTTCGCGCAAGGCGCTGTATGCCCGCGCCTTGGAGTTGAAAGATGGCGACTAGTCGCCCCGAGGACCGCAAAGCGTCCGAACGGCGCGGCCATCGCAGCGAGACAGTTGCCGCGTTGTGGCTGCGGCTCAAGGGTTACCGCATTCTGGCGCGGCGGCTGAAGACCCGGGCGGGCGAAATCGATCTGGTGGCTGCCGCCCCCTTCGGCCCGGTGTGTTTTGTCGAGGTCAAGGCGCGCGGGCTGACACGAACCGCCGCGGAATCCGTAGGCCCGGTCCAGCAGACTCGCATTGCCCGCGCCGCCTCCTTATATCTCGCCAGCCGCCCGGCCCTGGCCCGGCGCGGCAGCCGTTTTGACATTGTCGCCATCGCCCCTCACGCCTTGCCGGTGCATCACCGGGACGTGTGGCGGCCATAAACGAGGCTTTCATGGCATTGACTGTCGCAATCCAGATGGACCCGATCGAGAAGATCGATATCGGCGGCGATTCCACGTTCGCCCTGGCGCTGGAAGCGCAGGCGCGCGGTCACAGCCTGCTTTATTACGGCCCGCGCGACCTGAGTTTTCGCGACGGCAAGGTCAGCGCCCATGTGCGCCCCTTGAGCGTGCGCGCCGTGAAAGGCGATCACTTCGTCTTGGGCGAGGCCTTTGTCTATGACCTGTCGGCGGCGGATGTGGTGTTGATGCGCCAGGACCCGCCCTTCGACATGGCCTATATCACCGCCACGCATATCCTTGAGCGCATTCATCCCAAGACCCTGGTGGTCAATGATCCGCATGAAGTGCGCAATGCGCCCGAAAAACTCTTTGTCACCGAGTTCGCGGATTTTATTCCCCCGACCCTGATCACCTCGGATTTGCGTGAGATTCGCGCTTTCCGCCAGGAGCATAAGGACATCATCTTGAAGCCGCTGTATGGCAATGGCGGCGCCGGTGTTTTCCGGGTCAAGCAGGACGACGAGAATTTCGGCGCCTTGATGGAGATGTTCACCCAATTCTACCGCGAGCCGGTCATCGTGCAGCGCTACATCCCCGATGTGCGCAAGGGCGACAAGCGCATCATCCTGGTGGATGGGGAATTTGCCGGCGCCATCAACCGGGTCCCGGCGCAAGGCGAGGCCCGCTCCAACATGCATGTCGGCGGCCGGCCCGAGGCCACCGAGCTTTCGGCGCGCGAAAAGGCGATATGCGCCGCCATCGGACCAGAGTTGAAAAAACGCGGGCTCATCTTCACTGGCATTGACGTGATCGGCGACTATATGACCGAGATCAACGTTACCTCCCCGACCGGCATTCACGAGGTCAAGCGCTTTGGCGGCGCCGACATCGCGGGCCTGGTCTGGGATGCCATTGAAAAGAGGCGCAAATGATCACGGTTCGCAAATCCGAAGATCGCGGCAAGGGCAAGATCGACTGGCTGGATTCCCGCTTCAGCTTTTCCTTTGGCGATTATTACGACCCGGCGCATGAGAATTTCGGGGCCTTGCGGGTGATCAACGAGGACTGGATCAAGGGCGGCGCCGGTTTTCCGCCCCATCCCCATCGCGACATGGAGATCGTCACCTATATCCTGGAAGGGGCCATCGCCCACCGCGATTCCACCGGCGGCGGCGGCACCATCCGGCCCGGCGAAATCCAGCGCATGAGCGCGGGCAGCGGCATCGTCCATGCCGAATTCAATGCCAGCGCGACGGAAACCTGTCATCTGCTGCAGATCTGGATCATGCCGTCCCAGCGCGGCATTCAGCCTGGCTATGAACAGAAGACCATCGATCCGGTGGCGGTGCGCAATCATTTCGCCCGCATCGCCGCGCCCGAGCCGCGCGAGAATGAAGTGCGGCTGGTGCAGGATGCGGAAATCTGGGCCGCCAAGCTGGATGCCGGGGTTGAGGCGATTCACCCGCTGGCTCAGGGCCGCAAGGCCTGGTTGCAAATCGCCAAGGGCGAAGTCGTCTTGGGCGATCAGACCTTGAAGGCGGGCGATGCCGCCGCCATCACCGACCAGACCCAGATCGCGGTCAAGTCGAATGCGGCCAGCGAAGTGCTGCTGTTCGACCTCGCCTGATCACCAGCGCAGTTCGGCCATCATCGCGGCATAGACGCCAATGCCGTCCCACAGGTTGCGCAGCCGCAGATTCTCGTTGGCGGCATGCTGGTTGTTGTCGTGGTTGGAGATGGGCAGGCCGATCACCGGCACTTTCATGATGTCGTCGAACAGATAAAGCGGCACGCTGGCCCCCATCATGGGCAGAATCGTGACCGGTTTGCCGGCGGCGGCATTGGCGGCGGCAATCACCCCGCGCGCGGCGGGTGACGTCATATCGCTGCGCAAGGCGGGATAGGCGTCGCGCCAGTCCAGCCGGACGATGCGCGGATGCGCCAGCCGCGCCGCCGTATCCGGCGCGTCCGCCACGACGGTCCAGCCCTTTGTTTTGAGGAAGGCTTCCACCTTCGCCCGCACACCAAGCGGGGTCTGGCCCGGCACCAGACGGAAACCCATGGCCACGGTTGCGTCCACCGGAATGGCGCCGGCGGCCTCGGCCCCGACCTGGCCGGAGCGCAGCCCGCGAATATTGAGCGCCGGCCGCATGGTGCTGGCCGTCAGCCCTTCATTGCCTTCGCTGCGGCCGATGCCGAATTCGCGGCGCAAATCATTCTCCACCGGAGGCAGGCGCGCGATGGCGGCCTGTTCATCGGCGGTCAGGGCGCGCACGTCATCTTCAAAACCGGGGATCAGGATGCGGCCCTCACTGTCACGCATCTGCGTGATCAGTTCGGCGGCCATCACCCCCGGATTGGGCACCCAGTTGCCATAATGCCCGTCATGCAGGGCGCGAAGCGGACCATAGACCGTGGCTTCCAGCCACAGATTGCCGCGCGCCCCAAAATACAGACTGGGTGCGCGTGATTGATGCACCGGCGCGTCGCCGATCAACCACAGATCGGCGCGCAATTCTTCCTTATGGTTTCGCAGGATTTCGGCCAGATGGGCCGAACTGCGTTCTTCCTCGCCCTCCCAGAACACTTTGATGTTGACCGATGGCTTGCGGCCGATGGCTTTCAGGGCATCGAATCCGGCCAGAAAAGCGATGATGGAGTTTTTGTCGTCCCCCGTGGCGCGCCCGAAAAACCGCCATTCGGGATCGAAGGGCGGCTTGGCATTCTTCCAGTCGATATCCCGCGCGCCATCGCGCATGACGGGCGAAAAGGCATCGGAACTCCATTGCGCGGGAGTGACCGGCTGGCCGTCATAATGGGCATAAAAGACCACAGTCCGCTTGGCGCCCGGGCTGTTGTAGGACCCGAATACCGCCGGCGGCGAGCCCTGCGCGGACATCAGTGATGTTGCAAACCCGCGCGCCTTCAACAGGCTTTCCAGCCGCGCCGCGGTGGCCGCCAGCCCGGCGGGATCCGCCGCCACGCTTCTCAGCCGGACCAACTCATCCAACTGGCCGACAATCGCTGCCTCATGCGCGGCCCGATAATCCTGCACCTGCCGGCTCAGATCATCGCCCCATGCGGGGCTTATCAAGGCGGCAAGGACAAGGGCGGCGGAAAGTATTTTCATTTTGCCGCGGCGATGACGGTGATTTCGACCTTCACATTGCGCAGCAGCTTGGCGACCTGGACAAAGGTGCGCGCCGGATAGGGCGGGTGGAAATAGCTGGCATAGACTTTGTTGATGGCCGGAAAATCCTCGACATCGGTGACATAGACAGTGGCCGACACCACATCGTCCAATCCGAGATTGGCCGCCTTCAGCTCCAGCGCGATATTGTCGATCACCCGCCTGGTCTGGGTGGTTACGTCCTCTTTGCTGTAATCGATCTTCCCGGCCGGATCGAACGGCAGGGAGCCGGAGACGAAGACCAGCTTGCCGCTCTGGATGGCCTGGGAATAAGGCCCGATGGCCTTGGGCGCGTCGGGCGACTCGATCAGTTTTTTCTCGGCAAAGGCTGGTGTGCAAACGAGCGTCAGCGCCAGCGCGAACAGAAATTTGCGCATGCTCATCTCCCCAAAAAGAATGGAATTACTTAACTAACCCGAACCGGCTTTTGTAGCGGGCATCGATCCCCGACAGCGGGAAATAGATGAAGACGTCGGTGGTGCCGAACTGGCGGTCGATCACCGCGCC
>CBHTTW010000272.1:0-4178 GCA_966096025.1 uncultured Alphaproteobacteria bacterium
CTTCCAGCACGGCGCGGCGCGACACCACGATATTGCCGCGGCGGCGGTCCATCTTGAGGATCTGGAACAGCTGGGCCTGGTTCATCAGCGGGCCGACATCGCGCATCGGGCGCACATCGACCTGCGAACCGGGCAGGAAGGCCACGGCGCCGTCGAGATCGACGGTGAAGCCGCCCTTGACGCGGCCGAAGATCACGCCGGTGACGCGGGTCTGGTCGTTGAAAGCCTTCTCAAGCTTGACCCAGCTTTCTTCGCGGCGGGCCTTGTCGCGGCTCAGCACGGCTTCGCCCAGGGCGTTCTCGACGCGCTCCAGGTAAACTTCGACGGTGTCGCCCACCTTGATGTCGGCGGGGACGCCGGGCATGGCGAATTCTTTCAGGGAAATCCGGCCTTCGGTCTTGAGGCCGACATCGACCATGGCGAAATCGTTTTCGATGGAAACGATGGTGCCCTTGATGACGGAGCCTTCCTGCGGGCTCTGGGTTTCGAAGCTCTGCTCCAGCATGGCCGCGAAATCTTCGCGGGACGGGGTGGCGATGGAGGCTTCGGTAGTGCGTTCCTTGGTAGCGGCGCGAGCCATTCGATAAGTCCTAACAGTCATTCATGCCAACCACGGCAAAGGCCATGGCGGTCTTCCCATGGCCCCTTTTCAAAAGAAAAGAGACCGCATGGGCGGGTTGGGTTGTCGGATAAGTAAGCGGAATGCCCGAAAGCCGCCGGGCCTCCTTAGCCCCTGTGGCGGTCCTTGAGCGCGCCGTCCACCTTGGGGAAAACCAAGGCAAGGGCTGCCGCGAACGCGGCGTCTATACCCAAATCGGAGGTATCCAGCAAGTCGGCGTCCATCGCCTGTTTCAGGGGGGAAACCGGCCTGCTCTTGTCGGCCGCATCCCGGGCGTTGATTTCATTAAGAACATCCTGCTCGGCCCGGCGGATACCCATGCTTTTGAGCTCGTTCCAGCGGCGGCGAGCCCGGATTTCGGGCGCTGCATCGACATAGAGCTTGGCGGTGGCGCCAGGGCAGATCACCGTGCCGATGTCGCGCCCGTCCATCACCGCGCCGGGGCTTCCGCCGGGGGGCCTGGCAAGAAAATTCTGCTGGAAATCCAGCAAGGCCTGGCGCACCGCCGGTATGGCGGCGACATGCGACGCGGCCTTGCCGACAATGTCGGTGCGGATGGCGGGATCGCCGGCCCGGTTGAAATCGATGGTCTGGGCGCCGCGCACCGCATCGGCCTCATTCTGGGTATCGCCCTTGGCTTCCAGCACCGCCAACGCGGTCAGCCGATAGAGCGCCCCGGAATCCAAATGCGCGAAGCCGAAATGCTGCGCCAGGCGCTTGGCAAGCGTGCCCTTGCCGCTGGCCGCGGTCCCGTCGACGGCGATGACGATGCTCATTGTTCCACCTTAGGGCGCTTCCATAACCGCACCCAGCGCGCGCATCAAATCCTGATATTCCGGGAATGACGTTGCAATCATCGCGACGTCATCGACGGTCACCGGCTTTTCGCTGGCCAGGCCCATGGTGAGAAAGCTCATGGCAATGCGGTGATCCATATGGGTGGGGACCGTTCCGCCGCCCGGCACTGCCCCGCCCTGCACGATCAGATCGTCGCCCTCGATTTCATACTTGACGCCGTTGAGCTTGAGGCCCAGCGCCACCGCTTCCAGACGGTCGCTTTCCTTAACCCGCAATTCTTCCAACCCACGCATGATGGTGGTGCCTTTGGCGAAAGCGGCCGCGACCGAGAGAATAGGATATTCGTCGATCATCGACGGCGCGCGCGCGGCAGGAACCTCGACACCCTTTAATTCCGAATGGCGCACGACCAGGTCGCCGATCGCCTCCCCGCCGCTGACCCGCCGGTTCACGACCTCGATCCGCGCCCCCATCTCCAGCAAGGTCTCGATCAAGCCGGTACGGCGGGGATTGAGCAGGATGGCGGGCAAGGTGATTTCCGAGCCCGGCACGATCAGCGCCGAGACTAGCGGGAAGGCGGCGCTGGAGGGATCGCGCGGCACTTCCACCTCACAACCGGTCAGCTTGGCGGGACCTTCGATGGTGATCACCTCGCCACCTTCGGGACGCGGCGCAACGCTAATCCTGGCGCCGAACGCCGCCAGCATCTTTTCGCTGTGATCGCGGGTCAGCGCATCCTGGGAAATGCGGCTGACGCCTGTCGCATTCAGCGCCGCCAGCAGCAGCGCCGATTTCACCTGGGCGCTGGCGGTGGCGACATGCACGGTGGCGCCCCTGGCGTCCTTGGCGCCATGCAGGGTCAAAGGCATCAGCGCCTTGGCGCCCTGCCCTTCATACCTGACCCCGAATACCTTGAGCGGATCGGCCACCCGCGCCATGGGACGGGAGCGCAAGGAGGCATCCCCGGTAAAGATCGCGGTGATCGGGGTGGTCGCCATGGCCCCCATCACCAGACGCGAGCCGGTGCCCGAATTGCCGAAATCCAGTTCCGAGGCGGGGGTGCGCCAGTTGCCCACCCCGGTTCCCTTGACCCGCCAGCGGCCGGGCCCCTCGGCGGTCAGTTCCGCTCCAAAGCCGCGCAAGGCCCCTGCGGTGGAATGGACATCGCCGGATTCCAAAAGGCCCGAAATCCGGGTTTCCCCTTGCGCCAGGGCCCCCAGGATAAGGGCCCGCTGGGAAATGGATTTATCCCCGGGCACCTGGGCTATTCCCCGGAGGGGGGCACCCCGGCGGGCGGTTAATGGGGCTGGATTGGCGTTCTGCATCAGGGGCTTCAAAAGACCTTTACAGGCGGGGCTACCCGTGGCAAACGCGCCCCTCCAATAACCCCTTCTTCACGGGAAGATCATCTTGGTCAAGGCAGATCTTGGAACCAAACGGGCTTGTCCCAGCTGCGCGGCGAGGTTTTACGACCTCACCAAGCGGCCGATTGAATGCCCCAAATGCGGTTTCAGCTATGAACCCGAGGCGTTGTTCAAGCAGCGCCGCAGCCGCGTGGCCGAACCCGTCGGCGCCGGCACGGTGGTTGCCGCCGAGACCGAGGACGAGGAAGAAGACGACGAGGACGAGGACAATGAGTCCGAATCCGAGGACGAGGAAGAAGAGGAAGCCGAGGCCGTGGTCGAGGCGCCGCTGAAAATCGCCGCCACCGGCGAGGACGAGGACGAGGAAACCGAGGAAGAGGAAGCCGAGGCGGAATCGGGCATGTCGGTGGTGGATTCCGACGAGGCCGAAGGCATCGAGGATATCGAGGTCGAGGACGACGAAGACGAGGAAGACGACGACCTGCTGGGCGAAGTGGAAGACGAGGAAGACGATGTCTCGGGCATCATCGACCCCGGCATCGCCAAGGACGAAGCCTAGTTCTTACGACTTTTTTAAACACCGCATTGCTAGCAATGCGCAAATTTTAAGGCCGCATTGCCTTGGCAATGCGATGAGGATCGGATACCAGACCGCTCCTTGATTGGTACGGGGCCATAGCTCAGCTGGGAGAGCGCCTGCATGGCATGCAGGAGGTCAGCGGTTCGATCCCGCTTGGCTCCACCAATTTTTCAACACCCGCTGTCGCTGACCTAAACTGCGCTCTCGTGCCTTCTGATGAATTGTCAGATGGAAGCTATGTGACAAGTTTGTCGGTCTGCAGGGCCAAATCATGCTAATCTAATGATGATGATCGGAGGCGCACCGAAAACGATTCCAGGGTTGACTGGGCTTCGTGGCGTTGCCGCCTTATGGGTGGTCGTCTTCCATCTTTGCGATTCTGCCGTGGCGCCCCTGGTAAAGGGCTATCTGGGCGTCGATGTGTTTTTTAGTCTCAGCGGTTTCGTGCTTTCGCATGTCTATGCGGACAAATTCCAAAATTTAACTTTCGAAACCTACTGCTCGTTTATCAAGGCAAGAATCGCAAGGATATTTCCACTTCACCTGGTCGTCCTCGCTTTTATCGGCTTGGTCGTAATCGCACTACCTGGTTTCACCGACCCTTACCCGATGCCCCACGAAAGATTTGGCATCAGCTCCTTCATCGCATCGATACTCCTAATCCAAAATTGGTTTTACTGGCTCCCCACGTGCTGGAACACCCCGGCCTGGTCACTCAGCGCTGAATGGGCTGCGTACCTTGCTTTTCCGGTTTTCATGATCCTCGCCAAGCCCTGGCGCTCTCCGGTCGCGGCGCTGGCGGTAGCCGCACTCTCGC
>CBHTTW010000273.1:0-4178 GCA_966096025.1 uncultured Alphaproteobacteria bacterium
TCGAAATTTTCCGGCTCGACACTGTGAACCCGCGCCTCCACGCCGGAGCCCTTAAGCCCCAGCGCGGTGCCGCTGACCAACCCGCCGCCGCTGCAAGGCACCAGCACCTCATCCAGGCTGATGCCCAGATGCCGCGCCGCTGCGGCGATCTCCAGTCCCACGGTGCCTTGTCCCGCGATGATCTCGGCCTGGTCGAAGGGTTTGACCAGCACCGCGCCGCGCTCGGCGCAAATCCTGGCCGCGATGGCCTCGCGATCCTCGCGCACCCGGTCATAGGTGACGATCTCGGCGCCGAACGCGCGGGTGCCTTCGATCTTGGGCTTGGGCGCATCCGAGGGCATCACGATCAAGGCCGGCATGCCGAACAATTTGGCCGCCGCCGCCACGCCCTGGGCATGGTTGCCGGAGGAAAAAGCCACCACGCCTTTATCGCGGGCGCTTTGGGGAACCATTGCCAGCCGGTTGCAGGCGCCGCGAAACTTGAACGAGCCGGTGCGCTGCAGGATTTCCAGTTTCAGGAACACGCGCCCGCCGGTCAATTCGTTCAACTGCCAGCTTTCCACCAAGGGCGTGCGCACCGCATGGGGCGCGATGCGCGCGGCGGCGGCTTGGACATCGGCGAAAGTCGGGATCATGCGGCCCCCTAATTCAATTCGCGCAAATGACCCACCCGGTAGAGGATCACATGCACCTTGCGGCCGCGCGAATAATTCATGCCCGACAGTTCGCCCAGCTCTTTGGCGTCGGCCTGCAATTCCGCCAGCCGGGCCAGGAAGTCGCCCCGCGCCTCGTCTTCCACCAAGGCCAGACTGCCTGTGCCGGCGCTGGCTTCCGCCGCACCCTTGCCGTCGCCCAACATCACATCCTTGCCCAGGGCAAAAACCAGACTGGGTTCCTGATAGCCGGCCAAGGCGGGCGGCGCATCGCCGGGCTGGTGGGCGGCTTCCACCATCACTTTCAGTCTTTCGGTGATCCAAAGCTGCTCCAGGCGCGGACCGATATAGGCGGTGAGCGCGGGAGTGAAGACCAACAGCGAGGCAAATCCCAAGACCACCGCGAGCAAGTTTTTTTTCAAAATCGCCAGCACCAAACCCGCAATGGCCAAACTCGCGCCAACACCGGCAGCGGCGTAAACCGGCCACGGGGTACCCTCGCCGAAATGAAGCGGCGCCAGGATCAGGACGGCGGTCAAAAGAGCCGCGCCGATGACAAATTGCGCGATGGCCACCCAGCGCACAGGCGTAAGCCATTTCACCGCACGCGGGTCCAGCACAAACAGCGCCGCCAAAATCGCCAAGGGCGGATAGGCGTCGATCACATAATGCGGCAGCTTGGTGGGCACCAATTCCACCACCAGCCACCAACCCGCCGCCCAGGCCAGAAGAAAGCGGACCCCCGGTTCGGCGCGGCGTGAGACAGCGACCAAAATTCCCGGCAGGACGAACAGGATCGCGGGCCAGAAGCTCGCCGCCGACAGCAACAGATAATAGCCCGGCCAACCGCCATGGCTTTCCTGGCCGCCCGCCATCTTGGCGGCAAAATCATTGCCCAGCGCTTCTTCGAAGAACGCGCCACGGCTTTGGATGGTGATGGCGATCAGCCAGGGCAGGATCAAGAGCAACACCAATCCGATGCCGCGCCAGGATTTCAAGACTGTCAGCCACTGCCATACGGGGTTTTCCGGCGGCGCCTCCGGTACGATGGGTTTGCGCCGCTGTTCCCAATAATCCCATCCGGTCAATACAATCAAAGTGAAGGCCGCCACACCCAGCACCACCGGCCCCTTGATCAGGATGCCGAAGCCAAGAGCCGCCCAACCCAACATCACCGTGCGCTTGCGGGGGGCGGGAAAATCCGCATCGCGCGCGGCGCGGTACAGGCGCAGCAACACGCCCTGCACCCCCAGCACACAGGCCAGCAGCACGGCATCGGTGGTGGCGATACTGGCTTCCGCCGTCAGCAGCACGGTGCCCAGCATCAACAGGCCCGACAGGAACGCGGCTTCGGCGCCCGCTATCGCCAAGGCGCACCACACCGTCAGCCAGCTTGCCGCGATGGCGCCCAGCAGCGACGGCAGCCGGTAGGTCCAGATGCGGTCGTCATAATGGGTGATGGGCGCGGCGATGGCCGTGGTCGCGGCTTGCAGCCAGTAAATGCCGATGGGCTTTTTGTAGCGCGGCACATGGCCGAAACGGATGTCCACCAGGTCGCCGGATTCCACCATCTGGCGCGAGGATTGGGCGAAACGGCTTTCGTCCCGGTCCAGGGCCGGCAGGCTGACAATGCCCGGCAGCCACAAAAGCATGCCCAACAGCGCCAGGAGGGAAAAGGGCCGCCGGGCCAACCGCGTCAGCCAGGCCGGCGGCGGCGGAGCGGGCTGCGGCGCGGCCGCGACCGGGGCGGTTTCCTGAGGTTTTTCGGGACTTTGCGAGTCGGTCATTGCTGGGAACTATGTCGGTCCCGCCCCTATGTTGCAAAGAGCCGGGCCTGTATAAGCCCCAATCCACCTAGCGGAGAACCCTTTGTCCGGCGGCGTCGCCCTATCTGTCGTTGTCCCGGTCAAGGACGAGGCCGGCAATGTCGCGCCCCTGGTGCGGGAGATCGCCGCCGCGCTGACGGGCCGGGATCACGAAATCCTGTTCATCGACGACGGTTCCAGCGACGGCACCGCGGCGGCCCTGACCGCCCTGAAAGGCGAAGTTCCCCAATTGCGGGTGCTGCGGCATGGCCGCAACCTGGGCCAGAGCCGGGGTATCCGAACCGGGGTGCAGGCGGCGCGGGGCGCGATCATCGTCACCCTGGACGGCGACGGCCAGAACGACCCCGCCGACATCCCCAAGCTGCTGACCGCGCTGGCCGCCGAGCCTGACGTCGCCATGGTTTCGGGGGTGCGGGTCAAGCGCCAGGACAGTGCCAGCCGCCGGCTGGCCTCGCGGCTGGGCAACCGTTTCCGCAGCGCCCTGCTCGGCGACGGCGCCACCGACACCGGCTGCGGACTCAAAGCCTTCCGCCGCGACGTGTTTCTGGACCTGCCCTATTTCGATCACCTGCACCGTTTCTTGATCGCGCTGGTGCAGCGCGAGGGCTGGCAAGTGCGTTATGTGCCGGTGAACCATCGCCCGCGCCTGACGGGGGCTTCCAAATACACCAACTTCGGCCGCCTGCTGGTGAGTGCGCAGGATCTGCTCGGCGTGCGCTGGCTGCAGCGGCGCTATCGCGGCCGCGCCGACATTCAGGAGCTTTGACATGGGATTCATGGCCCATTTGTACGCGACCTTGTCTCAGCATCCTTACGACACGATGTGGGGCGCGTTCGGCTTTCTGGGCCAGGCGGTGTTCGGCGTGCGCTTTCTGATTCAATGGCTGAAAAGCGAACAGGTCGGCCACAGCGTCGTGCCCCTCGCCTTCTGGTATTGCAGCCTGGTGGGCGGGATCATCAGCTTTATTTATACCATCCACATGCAGGCCTGGCCGCTGGTGATGGGCCAGACCTTGCCGCTGCCGATTTATGTGCGCAACATCTGGATGATCTATCGCGACCGCCGCACGGCGGCGGCCAAGTAGAGGGAGATTGCCACCGATGCTACGCGCTTTTCCCCTGATCCTGATTGCCGTCATTGCCTACAACATCCTGGTGTTCGGCGGCGGCGCCACCGGCCATGACATGGCGGGCCTGTTGGCCCAGAATTTTCCCCTCACCGTGATGTCGGGCGATGTCTGGAGGATTTCGCTGGGCGATGGCTTGCTGGCGCTGACCTTGATCCTGTTGTTCATCGAGACCGTCAAGGCGGCGCGCACCAGCCAGCGCGAGATGCTCAATCACGCGCTGTCGCTGGTGACCTTCATCTTCGCGCTGGTGGAATTCATCACCTTGAAGGGCTTCGGCACCTCGGTCTTTTTCCTGATCGCCGCCATGTGCCTGTTCGATGTGGTGGCGGGCTATAGCATCGCCGTGGTCGCCGCCAAGCGCGACTTGGCCGTGGCCCCTGCGGACCACAGCTAGGCGGTTAAAAAGGCTTTTGTGGCAAATGGTTGCGCGGGCCTTGCGAGGGGGCCCCGGGGCGTGTATTTCCCCCTTCCCTAGCGTGGACAGGTGGCCGAGTGGTTGAAGGCGCACGCCTGGAAAGTGTGTAACGGTGAAAGCCGTTCGAGGGTTCGAATCCCTCCCTGTCCGCCAT
>CBHTTW010000274.1:0-4171 GCA_966096025.1 uncultured Alphaproteobacteria bacterium
ATCGCTCAAACCACGCACATCCTGGAAATGCTCGAACGCCGCCGCCAGGCGTTTGCGCATCGCACTATTGTCGTCGGGCCCGAAGGCAAAGGCGCTGACCTCGAAACGGCTTCGGTCATGGCGCTCGAACAGTTCGGCCATCAGCTGGGCGGTGGGATGCTGGTGAAAATCCGCCGACAGATAGGCCAGGCGAATACGGTCATGACCATAGGATTTGCCGGACAAGGGCGGTTGGCGCGGCGCGACATGATGGACATAATTTTCGGCGCAGCGCCGCAGCAGGGCGGCATCTTCGCTATAACCCATCATCACAAAGGGCTGGATCAGCGAGCGGCCGCCGGAGATATCGCTGGCCAGGCGCGGGGTCAGCGCCGTCATTGCTTCCCAGTCGCACAGGCCGGCGGTCACTTGCGCCAGGCCGTTCAGGGCCAGGGCATGGCCGGGCGCAACCGTCATCACCTGCTGGTAACAGGCTTGCGCCTCCACCAGCCGGCCCAGGTCGCGCAGGATATTGCCTTTGACATACAGCGCCTCGGCGAAACCCTTCTGTACCGCCAGGGCGGCATCGGCGGCCCCCAGCGCAAGATCCAGGCGCCTCAAGTCAAACAGGGCGATGGCGCGGTTGGTCAGGGCGTTGATATGGCCGGGCGCCAGCGCGACAGCCCGTTCGTAGCTTGCGAGCGCTTCGCCATGCCGGCGCAGTCCGCGCAGGGCGCTGCCGCGATTGTTCCAGACACCGGGAACATCCGGCCTGACCGCCGTCACCCGGTCGAAATCCGCCAAGGCTTCCGCGGCGCGATTGATCTCCAAAAGAAGATTGCCGCGATTGTACAGCGCTTCGAAAAAATTGCTTCGCAGCGCCAAGGCCTGGTCATACTGCGTCATGGCCTCGGCATGGCGGCCCATCTGCGCCAGAAGGTTGGCATAATTCACCATCACCTCGGGCATGGGCGAGATCGCCAGCAGCTGGCCGTAAAGCCGCGCCGCCTCCATCAGGTTGCCGCTTTTCTGGGCCGACCGTGCCGCGTCGAAAAGCTGTTGGGGTGTCATCGCCGCGCCGTGAGTTTTTTCACATAAAAGCGCAGGAAGTCGTCGGCTTCGGAATGCAGGCAGACTTGCGCGTTGGGCGTACCCGGCGTTTCCTTGGTGTTTCCCGCGTCATCGATGCTGATATGCATCGGGGTCAGCGGACAAAGGGACGGCTCCAACAGCCAAGCCAGGGTCATGGGATCATACATGACCGGCGTGGGTGAGCGGGTATAGGCGTTCCACTCATAATAAAGGCCGGCCAGGATATTGGTCAGCATGCTGCCATGGGAAAACAGGGCGGTGCGCGCCACTTCATGCATTTTGAGATTGGCGGTGGAATCCAGCGGCATCACCACCAGCGGCACGCCGGCCTCGAACAGCTTCTTGGCCGCGGCGATGTCGTTCTTGATATTCCATTCCGGATGCGGCGCGATCGGCGCCGCCATGCCATAAGGGTCCAGCAGGGTGCGGACATTGCCGCCCATGATCACCACCCGCTTGAGCTTGCGAAAGCCGGCCAGGTCCTTGTCGATCATCGCGCCCACATTGGGCAGCGGACCGACCGCCACCAGGGTGATTTCGCCGGGATATTTGCGCGCCTGTTCCAGGACGAAATCCACCGAATGGGGATGGGCGGCGCTCGAAGGTTTGCCGCCTTCGGCATAGCGGCGCTGGGTGAAGGCATTGAGATTGACATTGGCCGGGATTCCCACGGCAACGGGAATATCGCCGCGGCCAAGTTCGCCCAGCAGGCGATCGAACATTTTCACCCGGGTTGGTGTGTCGCCGAAGGCGGCGGAAAATCCCAGTATCTCGAACTCGGGGCTGGACAGCGCCAGGCCGATGGCGAAGGCATCGTCGATATCGTCGCCCAGATCGGCATCGATGATGATTTTTTCGCGTGTCTGCGCAGGGGTGACGGAACAGGCGATGAAAAAAGCGGCAGCAAGAATTCCGGTTATTTTGCGCATGTTTTCCACCCCTGACATGTCTGGTTGGCCGGTATGATGACGATTTACACGAAAAACCCAAGCCCATATTGACCGCAGTGCCGCAAAGGCGGTCACATAAGCCTTCCAGGCTTTCCCCCAGCCCACAGGAGACATGTTCATGCCCACCATCACCACCAAGGACGGCGTCGAAATCTTTTACAAGGATTGGGGCTCGGGACAGCCGATTGTCTTTTCGCATGGCTGGCCGCTGTCGTCCGACGATTGGGATCCGCAGATGCTGTTTTTCCTGGGCAAAGGCTTTCGTGTCATCGCCCATGACCGGCGCGGCCATGGCCGCTCCAGCCAGACCGGCTCCGGCCACGACATGGACCATTATGCCGCCGATCTGGCGGCATTGACGGAGCACCTCGATCTGAAAAATGCCATCCATGTCGGCCATTCCACCGGCGGCGGCGAAGTCATGGCGTATATCGGCCGTCATGGAGAAAGCCGTGTCGCCAAGGCGGCGATCATCAGCGCGGTCCCGCCGCTGATGGTCAAGACGCCCGCCAATCCGAACGGTCTGCCCAAGGCGGTATTCGACGATCTGCAGGCGCAGCTCGCCGCCAGTCGCGCGAAATTCTACCGCGATTTGCCCGAGGGACCTTTTTACGGTTTCAACCGGCCGGGCGCGAAACCCTCGGAAGGCATCATCGGGAACTGGTGGCGCCAGGGCATGATGGGCGGCGCCAAGGCACACTATGACGGCATCGTCGCCTTTTCCCAGACCGATTTCACTGAAGACCTCAAGAAGATCACGGTGCCGGTGCTGGTGATGCACAGCGAGGACGACCAGATCGTGCCTTATGTGGCGGCCGGGCCGCTGAGCGCCAAGCTATTGAAGAACGGTACGCTCAAAACCTATAAGGACTTTCCGCACGGCATGATCACCACGCAAGCGGAGACCATCAACGCCGATCTTTTGGCTTTTATCAAAGGATGATCCGAATCCTTTCGGTTGCATTTGTGCTGCTGCTGGGGGGTGCCGCGAGCGCCGCCGAAGACCCGCTTGGCCCGGCGGCCAATGCCGCTTTCCTGGCCGCCAATGCCGCCAAGCCCGGCACCGTCAGCCGCCCCAGCGGATTGCAGTATCGCATCCTGCGCAACGGCACCGGCAAGCGGCCCGCGGGTAGTGACGTGGTCCGGCTGGCCTATGGCATGCGTCTGATCAACGGCGCTTTGGTCGACGGCACCAACCCGGCGCTGCCGGCGACCCTGGCGGCCAGCAGTGTCGGTTTGGCGGGCCTGGCCGAGGCGCTGGCGCTGATGCATGCCGGCGATCGCTGGCAACTCGTCATCCCGGCCAATCTCGCCTTTGGCGGGAAGGGCGCGATGAACGGCGCGGTTGGACCCAACCAGACCCTGGTGATGGAGGTGACCTTGGTTTCGGTCGCGCCGCCCGGGCCCGGACAGACCATGAGCGATAATCCCTTCTCGGTCTGGAGCAATGGCCGCGAGGCCGGCGCGGCGCTTACCATCCGCCCCTAGGAAGGGGCGAACGTCGGAATCCGGTAGATGTGCAGATTGCGCTCATAGAGCATGGAACGGCCGATTAGGGTCAGAGCGCCCGGCGGCCAGTCTTTCATCACCGCAATCATGGCCGACACATTGGAGCGGCTGTTGCCGATGAAGCGGGTGGCGCACAGACCCAGATAGGTGTCGATCATGATTTCCCGCCCGGCCCGCACCGGATCAACGGTCGGCAGATAGTGCACGCCTTCCTCCGTTTCGGTGCGCTGGCAATCGGTGGCGATGATGCGCCGTCCATAGGTGCTTTTCATCCGGGCCAGGCATCCCGCATCGTCGGTCATCAGGAAGATCGGCCAGGAGGAATCCACCGTCTCCAGCGCCGCCAACAGTTCGCGGTTGGTGGCGCTCAATTTGGGGTCCTCGATGGCTTTGTCCGAACCGCGCAAATGAACGGCGACAAAGGGTGCGCCCGCCAGATGCGCGGCATGGAAGGCGTCGCACGCCGCCGCGATATCCGCGCGCGGCCGCAGATATTTTTCCGTCAGGATGCGATGGAGTTCCTCCAGCGATTTGCCGTGCAAGGGATGGTGCGCCGGAATCCAGGGCATGACATGGACGACGCCGATATTGAAATCGCTGACGGCGATGGTTTCCGGCCGGTTGAGGAAGAACACCGCTCC
>CBHTTW010000275.1:0-4166 GCA_966096025.1 uncultured Alphaproteobacteria bacterium
AGATCGGCTTGATCGGCTCCACCGCCTGGGCGATGCCGATGGCGCTGGGCACGTCGAACTCGCAATGGCAGTGGACCAGGATGTCGATCTCGTCCCCGATTGCCTCGCGCGCCATGGCATAGGCATCCGCCATCCTGCGGAAATCTCGCGGCCCCAGGCTGGGGGTATATTGCTGCATGGGAATGCCAAGGACGTGATGGGTATCCACCTTGAAAGTGCGGATACCGTTAAAGCCGGTTTTCAATTCCTGCGCCCGGTCCCGCCATTCCGCCTTGCTGAGAAAGTCGCCGCCCGGGCAATGGGAATAGACTTCGACCTCGTCGCGGAAATTGCCGCCCAAGAGTTTGGAGACCGGCTGTTTCAGCAGCTTGCCCGCCAGATCCCACAGCGCCATGTCGATGCCGCTCAAGGTGCGCATGGCGCGGCCGCGCTGCTCATAGGCATAGAACATGTTGTGGAAGTGAACCTGGATCGCCAGCGGGTCTTTGCCGATCAGGCCCAGATGCGGCAGCCGGCCGCCGCCATTATAGGCCGCGATCACCGCGCGGGCGGTGTTGCCGTCGGCGCCGCATTCGCCATAGCCGCTGATCCCGGCATCGGTATCGATCCGGATCAGGGTCTGGGCATCCTTGATGCGCAGGGCCTTGATCGCCGTGATCTTGACCGCGCCGCGGATGGGTTGCGCCAGCGCGTTCAGGGGCGCGAACAGATGCGAGACGGGAAGGGCGAGCGCCGCCGCCAGCAGGTCCCGCCGCCGCATCAAAGCGTCAGCTCCGAGACGTCTCGGTAATTGCCCAGCTTGCCCTTCACAAAGGTGTTGAAGGCGATCGAATGCCTGGTCTGGCTGGATGCGTTGGCCTCAACCAAATGGGTCAGGCGCGACGAGAAGAGAAAAATGTCATCCTGCTTGGGCGTCAGCCGGGTGATCGGGGTGTTGAAGACGTTGCGCTTGCCGGGTTCGGGCGGCAGGTCGATCTGCTGATACGTTACATGCCGGGTGAAGACCATGTTGGAGGGCGGCGAGGGCAGCGGCGCGTAATAGAGCGAACCCGACAGGATGGAATTGGAATGTGAGTGGCCATGCATGCCGACATTGGTCTTGTTGGTCAGCGACCAGGACTGGGTGACATAAATCCGCTGCGGAATGCACATGACATCGCGAGTATAGATATCGAGCACCTCCTGCACCGCATCCTTGATGCTTTTGAGCTCGGGCTCCTCGAAAATATAGAGATTTTCCGAGATCAAATTCTCCATATTGTTGACCATTTTGAGGTTCTGGATGAATTCGATCTGCTTGGGCGTGATGGTGCCGGCGATATTCGCCCGGAAATAGGGTTCGGCGAAGAGCGGGTGAACCTCGTGAGAAACGACCGGCATGTTATTTTCCCCTGACAAGGCCCGATAAGGGATCTTGGTTTGGCGCGACTATTGTCGATTTCAAAAAGGGGAACAAGGTCCCGTGCCGGTCAGCTTCTCGGTTCCACTTTATAAGTGTGACCGTTGGCTTGCAGATTGTAGCTTCCCATCGCCCCCGGCTTGACCGTCACTTTGGTCCCCGGTTTGAAGCGCGCCCTTGTGGCGCCATCGGCATTGACCTGCCGCCAGGTCTGGCCATTCTCCAAGCCGAGCAGGAAGGCATTGTTGGCGCCATACTCCACCGACACGACCGTGGAGACCGCCACAGGCGCCGCGCTGCCGGTCAGGATCTGCATGAAGCTCGGCTTGCGGTTCGATATCGGCGCCACTGCCGCCGGGCGCGGCGCGGTGTTCATGGGCGGTGCGGCGCTCACCGGCGACGGGATGCTCGTGGCCGATGTTGCGGGCGGGACCAGGCGCTGCTGATAATCGGGAGCCGGCTGCAATCCCAGCCTGGCCCGCATCGGCTGTTGCGCGCCATAGGTGCATTCCAGCCAAATCCGGTCGTCCGGTATGGAACGGCAGCGCTGCATGCCGGCCATCACATCGTCGCGCGTGTCGGCGCATGCGAGCTGGGACGGCAGCGCCAAAATAACTGTTGCCAAGAAAATCCGTTTATCCATGACTGCTCCACCGCTTGGGCAGCAGATTAGAGGCCGGGCATGGGGCGGATCAAGGTCACGCCCGAAGGTTCGGTATAGTATAAGTGGGCGAGCGGATGGAAAATTCAGCGGAACACAATTATCGCAAGGGGCTAGCCTTGCACGGCAACGGAGATTTCACCGGCGCGCTGGCGGCCTATGACGCTGCCCTATCGGCAGCTCCCCGGCAGGCCGCTCTGCATTACGGCCGGGCCAACACGCTGGTCATGTTGCGCCTCTGGGATCAGGCGATCGATGCTTTTGATCGCTGTCTGGCGCTCGATCCGGGCCAGGCCGCCGCACTCTACAACAAGGCCATGGTCCTGATCCAGATGCAGCGCTGGCAGGATGCGCTGACTGTGCTGGACGAGTTGGTGAAAAGAAGCCCCGGCATTGCGGATGCCTGGAACAACCGCTCGGGTGTGTTGCAGGCCTTGGGCCGTAACCAGGAAGCGCTGGAGAGTATCCAGCAAGTCCTCAAATTGCGCACCCCCGATGCGCGCACTCTCTACAATGCCGGCATTCTGCTTTCGGTTTTGAAACGTTATGACGAAGCCCAATCCCTGCTGGCCAGGGCCCGGCAGGCCGATCCGGGCAATGCCGAGATTTTTGGCGCGCTGGTTTTAGCCGCTCTTCACGCCTGCGATTGGGAGGCATTGGAACCGCTGCTTCCAAGTCTTTTTTCAACACTGCGTAACGGCACGGCCGCGCTCGCTCCACTTACTTTATTGGCGTTGAGCGACGACCCCGTTCTGCAAAGACGCTGCGCCGAACAAAGTCTTCGCAAAAGCCTGGCCGGCGCCGAACCGGGCGCGCCAGCCATGGCAAGCCGGGCCTATGGCCATGACCGGATACGGATCGGGTACCTGTCGTCGGATTTCGGCGATCATCCGGTGGCCGCCCATATCGTAAGCTTGCTGGAAAAGCATGACCGCAGCCGCTTCGAAGTCATCGGCCTGTTCACCGGGCGCAACGACGGCAGCGCCACATATCATCGCATCGTCAAGGCCTGCGACCAGTTTCACGATCTCGGCGGCCTGGGCAGCCGGGAGGCGGCGGCCACCATCCGCGCCGCCGAAATCGATATTCTGATCGATCTCAATGGGCCGACAATGGGATGGCGGCCGGCGATCCTGAAATACCGCCCGGCGCCGGTGATCGCGACCTATCTGGGATATGCCGGAACAACGGGCGCGGATTTCATCGACTACATCATCGGCGATCCGCAGGTGACGCCATTGGCGCTGGCGCCGTCACTGTCGGAAAAGATCGTGCAACTGCCCCATTGTTTCTGGCCCAGCGATCCGCATCTGCCACAGCCGCAAGCCCTGACGCGGGAAGAGGTGGGATTGCCGCCGGATGCATTTGTCTTTTGCTGTTTCAACGCAACCCACAAGATACGGCCGCAAATTTTCGATAGCTGGGCCCGGCTGCTGAAGGCCGTTCCCGGAAGCCTGCTCTGGATGCGCGATGCCCATCCGGCGGTGAATGAGCGCTTCCGCCGCCAACTCCAGCTGCGCGGCGTCGATCCCGCGCGGCTTCATTTTGCCGGGCGAATGGAGAATTTCGCGGCGCATCTGGGACTCCAGGCGCTGGCCGATCTGTTCCTCGACACGTTTCCCTACAATGCCCATGCCACGGCCAGTGACGCGCTTTGGGCCGGCTTGCCGGTGGTTAGCTTGCGGGGTGAAACTTTTGTGTCGCGGGTTTCATCCAGCCTGCTCATCAATATCGGGCTGGAGGAGCTGATAGCGTCGACACCTCAGGACTATGAGGCCATCGCTCTGTCCCTGGCGCGTGACCGCCACCGGCTGTCGGATTTGCGCCGCAAACTGGCGCAGGCGCGCAAGACCGCCCCTTTGTTCGACATGGACCGGTTTGTCGCGGAAATCGAAGCGGCCTTTCTGGAGATGCAGGCGCGCCCTCTCAGTATCTGAGAGACAGATCGCCCAAATCGCGTTGACAGGGGTAAGGGCGTTGCCGACGGTTGAAGCAACCATCAGGGCGGCCTCCTCATGACATGTGATCGCAGAAAATTTCTTGCCGGAACGGCGGCGATGGCCGCAATCAGTACGCCGTCTCTGGGCGCAGCCGTCCACGACATTC
>CBHTTW010000276.1:0-4158 GCA_966096025.1 uncultured Alphaproteobacteria bacterium
CAAGGCGCGAGAGAAGATTTCCTTGCGCTCGTTCAGGTCGGCATCGGCAAAGCGCTTGCCCATATGGGTAAGCTTGATGTCGCCGCCTTCCACATCCGCCAGCCGCAGCAGCTGCATCGCTTCGGCGACAGGGAACAGTTCGTCGACTTCCAGTTCCTGCTCATAGGCGATATCGGGCAGGTCGGCCTTGCCGTCATAGGGCGCTGCCGCCAGGGCCTCGATCAGGCCGGATATCTGGTTGGGCGAAACATGGTGCAACGGCATCTCGATGGCGCTGCCTTGCGCCTGGGCCTGGCGCATGCGCTCCACCCGGCGCGCGGTCATTTCGACATAGATCTGGTCGACATAATCCTCGAATTCGCGGCTGGTGCGTTCACGTGGCTGCGGCAGGTTGATGGCAATATCGGCGCTGACCTTGGCCGGGTTGGAGGAAAACAGCAGCACCCGGTCGCACATCAGCACCGCTTCCTCGATGTTATGGGTGACCAGCAGAATGGCCTTGATCGGCAGTTTGCGGTTGCCCCACAACTCGATCAGGTCGGTACGCAGATTTTCCGCCGTCAGCACATCCAGGGCGCTGAAGGGTTCGTCCATCAAAAGGATGTTGGGATGCACCACCACGGCGCGGGCGAATCCGACACGCTGGCGCATGCCGCCCGACAATTCGCGCGGATAGGCGCTTTCATAACCGTCCAACCCGATCAGGTCGATCGCGGCCAAAGCGCGGCTGCGAATTTCCGCCTGCGGCAGGCCCAGGGCTTCCAGCCCCAGTTGCACATTTTCCAAAACCGTCATCCAGGGAAACAAGGCAAAGCCCTGGAACACCATGGCGACACCCTGGGCCGGGCCTTCGATGGGCGCGCCCATATAGGTCAGACTGCCGCCTTGCGGCCGCGCCAAACCGGCGATCAGCCGCAGCAAAGTGGATTTGCCCGAACCGGAACGGCCCAAAAGCCCGACGATCTCACCCTCTTTCAAGGTGAGATTGACGTCATCGAGCACCAGCAATTCCTCGCCGCCGCTGCGCGGAAAGGATCGCCTGACATTGTGGACTTCCAACAGGTTCGTCATCGGATTCTCAGATCAAACGGTACTTGCGTTCGGCCAGCCAATAAAGCGGCTGCCAGAACAGCCGGTTCACCACCACCACAAAAAAGGCCATCACTGCCATGCCCAGCACGACATGGCGGAAATCGCCCGAGACGGTGGCGTCGTAAATGTAAGCGCCCAGCCCATCGGCGTGCAGGGTAATGGTGCCCCAACTGGCCACTTCCGCCAGCACGCTGGCGTTCCAGGCGCCGCCCGACGCGGTGATGGCACCCGTCAGATATTGGGGGAAAATCGCGGGCAGGGCGACGCGTTTCCACCACAGCCAGCCCTTGACCCCGAAATTGTCGCCCGCATCCATCAGGTCCTTGGGCATGGCGCGGGCGCCCGCGATCACATTGAACAGGATGTACCATTGCGGTCCCAGCACCAGCAGCGGCGAAAGCCAGATATTGCTGTTGAGATTCCACACCACGATCAGCGACACCGCCAGCGGAAACAGCAGGTTGTTGGGAAAGGCCGCCAGGAATTGCGCCACCGGCTGCACGATGCGGGTCAGGCGCGGCCTGAGGCCGACGTAAATCCCGACCGGCGTCCAGATCAGGCTGGCCAGCGCGATCAGCACCACCACCCGCAGCATGGTGAGACAGCCCAGCCAGACCGTCTCGCCCAAGTCCGCCCAGGTCAGGTTGACGGACGCGAAGGTGTAGACCCGCCAGGCGCAGTACAGGCCCAGGATCGAGAGCAGAATGGACCAGAGGATGTCGGCAAGGCGGCTGTCCACCTCGCGCATCGCGCCGCGCAGGCCGAAATGTGGCGGATGCCAGCGATAACTCCAGCGCATCATCTGGTCGAAAGGCGCCGTCATCCAGTCGACCAAGCGGGAACGCCGCAACATGGTCAGGACCCAGCTTTGCGGCGGGTCTTCGCTTTGGTCCTCGCCGATGCGGAACCGGTCGGCCCAGGCCAGCAAGGGACGGAACAGAAGCTGGTCGTAGATCAGGATCACCACCAGCATGGCCAGGATGGCTTGCAGGATGGCGGGGATGTTGCGTTGCTCGATCGCCACCGCAATCCAGGAGCCGATGCCGGGCAGCGCGATGTTGGTCTTGCCCACGCTGATAGCCTCGGAAAGGGTGACAAAGAACCAGCCGCCCGCCATGGACATCATCATGTTCCAGATCAGGGGCGGGGTGGCAAAGGGGGCCTCGATGCGCCAGAAGCGGGCCCAGGCCGACAGGCCGAACATCCGTCCGGCCTCGGTCAAGTCTTCCGGCACGGTGCGCAGGGATTGATAGAAGCTGAAGGCCATGTTCCAGGCCTGGCTGGTGAAGATGGTGAAGACACAGGCCAGTTCGGCGCCGAACACTCGCCCGGGCGACAGCGACAGGAACCAGACCGTTGTGACCGACAGAAAACCCAGGATCGGCACCGATTGCAGGATATCCAGCAGCGGCACCAGCAGAGTTCCAGCACGGGGGTTCTTGGCCGCCCAGGTGGCATAGCTGAAGGTGAAGGCCAGCGACACGCCCATCGCCAGCAGCATGCGCAGGCCGGTACGCAGCGCGTAGCCGGGCAAAAGCGAGGGGTCCAGACTGAGATGTTCGCCGCTGACCACCGACAAAGGCTGGATCAGAAAGCGGCTGTTATCGGCAAAAGCGACAATGAAGCCAAGCACCAGCGCCGCCGCCAGCAGGTCCCAGCGGCTGGGCAGCAGGCGGCGTGCTTCGATCGAGACGGGCGGCAGGATTTTCATGTCCGGCGTGCCTCGAGGGCGCCAAAAGGCATCAGTGGTTGAGACGATTATTCGGTTGCCCGGATAGGCGCGTTCGCAGGGCGTGGCAACCTTTTTGAAGCGCCGGCACAAGGCCAGTTTGGCCGGACGCCTGCGGAGCGCGCATGTCTGGTCCGTGACAGGTCTCCCCCCGCCAGGCTCGCCATCAACATATTGTTTACGCTGACAATTTAAGGCTGTGGGTGGGACGGCAAATCCGCTTCATTGTCGCTGTTGCACTTGCACTGCTGCGCGAAATCAGCGTAAAACCGCGCAAACCCTGGGAAAAAACGGTGAATTATCCGCGACTTACCGGGTGGCGTATCGTACAATTCACGGGCGGAACGGCGACAGGTCAATGACGCAAGGCGCGCACAGCATGATCACGAAGGGTGGAATTTCCGCCCGCGTGCCTGCGCGCGCCCATACTCAGCCCCGTCCTTCCCTCGGTTCTTCGCACGCGCTTCTTCTTCTTAGCTGCCCCTAGGCGCTGTCTGGCGCGCGAATGGTTCGCGCGTCCGGTGTTTAGGGGATCAAGGCAACAGGAGAATCGATCCGCGATATGCGGCGAACAGAAGGACAGTTTGTCATGACCAGCAAAATTAACGATACCACGCCGATCCAGATCTTCGACACCACCTTGCGCGATGGCGAGCAATCGCCCGGCGCGGCAATGACGCATGAGGAGAAGCTGCAGATCGCGGAACTCCTGGATGAGATGGGGGTCGATGTCATCGAGGCGGGCTTTCCCATTTCCTCGCCCGGCGATTTCAAGGCGGTGCAGGAGATTTCCAAGATCGTCAAGCGCGCGAGCGTATGCGGCCTGTCGCGCGCCGGCTTCAAGGACATCGACCGCGCCGGCGAAGCGCTGAAGGGCGCGCATCGTCCGCGCATCCACACCTTCATCTCCACCAGTCCGGTCCATATGAAGCACAAGCTGAACATGGGCGAAAATGCCGTGCTGGAAGCGGTCGGCGCCAGCGTCACCCGCGCCCGCAATTTCACGTCGGAAGTGGAATGGTCGGCGGAGGACGCGACGCGAACGGTGCCGGATTTCCTGTGTAAATGCGTGGAAGTGGCGATTCACAGCGGCGCCACGGTGATCAATGTGCCCGATACGGTGGGCTATTCCACGCCGCAGGAATTCTTCGACATCATCACCATGCTGCGCAATCGCGTGCCCAATGCCGATAAGGTGATCTTCTCCACCCATTGCCACAATGACCTGGGCTTGGGCGTCGCCAACTCCCTGGCCGGCGTCCTGGCCGGAGCGCGGCAAGTGGAATGCACCATCAACGGCATCGGCGAGCGCGCCGGCAATGCCGCGCTGGAAGAGA
>CBHTTW010000277.1:0-4146 GCA_966096025.1 uncultured Alphaproteobacteria bacterium
GGCCTTGGCCTGGAGGTAGGCGGCGCGGGCGTCGTCGGCATCCTGGGGCGCGATGGCGTTTTCGGACAACAGCCGGGCATAGCGCTCCGCCTTGCTCTTGGTGGAGGCCAGCGTCGCCATCGCGCTGTCATAGGCGGCGCGATAAGGCGCGGGATCGATCTGATACAGCGCCTGGCCCTGTTTGACGGTCGAGCCTTCCACGAACAGGCGCTTCTGAATCATGCCGGAGACCTGGGGGCGGATTTCCGACACGGCGAAAGGATTGGTGCGGCCGGGCAGTTCGACCAGCAGCGGCACAGGCTGTTCCTTCACAATCGTGAAGCCGATATTGGCCGGCGGCATCTGCATCTGCTGCTGCGGGCGGTCGCAAGCGGCCAGAGCGAGGCTCATCGCCAGGGCGGGCAAAATAAAACGCGGCATCGAACCCCCAAAAGCTTCACAGACCAGGATGACGATCGGCGGTATCCGCCACAGACATCCGAAAAATAATAAAGTCCCCAGGACGGGAAGTCCCGCCGGCCCCTTACATATGAGCGGATGCGAAAATTGGAAGGGCTGAATCGGGCGAAAGTGCGGCCCAGAGCTCGTTTAAGGCCGATTCCACGCCCTTAGGGCTGTCAATTTGGCAAAGACGGGCCTTGGTGGCGCGGCGCAGGAGCGGATCGGCAGGACATAATGCCTGTTCGACATACCAGCCCAAATGTTTGCGGAATATTTTCAGGCCCAGCGCATCGCCGTAGAAACGCAGCGTGTCTGTGAAATGTTCAAGCACAATGCCTAAACGGGAGGCAGGGACGGGCTCCGACAATGTGTCACCCGTACACAAGGCATGGTCCAGCGCCGCCGCGATCCAGGGGCGGCCATAGGCGCCGCGTCCCATCATCACCGCGTCGGCGCCCGATTGTTCCAGCGCCGTGCGCGCGGAAGCCGCGTCGATAATGTCGCCATTGACGATCAAGGGCAGGCGGGTGGCCTTGCGCACCTGCGCCACCGCGCGCCAGTCGGCCTGGCCACCATAAAATTGCTGGCGGGTGCGGCCATGGACCGTGATGGCTTTTACGCCCAACCGTTCGGCAAGGTGCGCAATCTCAGGCGCATTGCGGTTCTTGTCGTCCCATCCCAGCCGCATCTTTAAAGTCACAGGACGGGATGTGCCGTTCACCGCCGCTTCGATCAGCCGCGCCGCCAATTCGGGTTCGCGCATCAGCGCCGAGCCCGACAGCGCTCCGGTCACTTCCTTGGCGGGGCAGCCCATATTGAAATCGATGATGTCGGCGCCGGCTTTCTGCGCCAGGGCGGCGCCCTGGGCGACCCATTCGGGGGTGCGGCCAACGAGTTGGATCACCATCAAGGGCAAACCTTCGCCCACGGCGGCACGGCGCACCACATCGGGGCGGCCGCGCGCAAAGCTGTCGCACGCCACCATTTCGGTGGCGACATAGGATGCGCCGCACCGGCTGGCGGCGCGGCGGAAGGGCAGGTCGGAAACCCCCGTCATGGGCGCGATCAGCACCCGGCCGGGGATCGTCACATCGCCGATTTTGAGACTGTGCGCCATCGGGGCGGGGTCATAGTCCCGCCCGGCGGATTTGTCGAGTTAGTGGCCTGAAATCAGATATTCGGGCCCGCCCGGTGAATGCGGCCCGAGCCGCTGATCTCGGTGTCGAGCTGCTTGGGATTGCTGTGCAGATAGACGTTGCCGGAACCGCTGATGTCGATTTTCGCCGTTTCGCTGGGCGCGATATGGACATTGCCGTGACCGCCGATTTCCACCTTGGCGGACCGCGAAGCAACCTTTCCGAAATCGGCGTCGCCCGAACCGGAAATGTCGATTTTGACATCGTCGATCTGGCCGTCGGCCCTGACGGTGCCCGATCCATCGATCTCCACCCTGGCGTTGCGGGACTTGATGTCATTCAGATCGGCGCGCCCCGAGCCTTCGATCTCGAGATTGAGATCCTCGATGCTGCCTTTGGCGCGGACCGTGCCGGAGCCTTCGATCTCGATCTTGGCCAGGCGTGCGGTGATACCATTGAAGTCGGCGTCGCCCGATCCTTCGATATCCATCTTGAGATCGTCGACCTTGCCGTTGGCGTGAACTTTGCCCGAGCCCTCGACCTTGATCTCGGCGCGCGCTTGATCGAGTTCGTTCAGGGCGAACGCACCGCCGCCCTCAATGGTGAATTTCTTGAATTCGCGCCCGGGAAGCGTGATCTGGAGAGACTTGGCGCGGTCGCGCCAGCCGCGGCAATCCAGCGCGATTTCCCCGCCCTTGATGCGCAGATGCGCCACGATTTGCGGATCGCCAGTGACCTGCAGCCGGTCGTCATTGCGGGGCGAATAGCTGGCCTGGGCCGGCACCGCCAAAGTGACGTGATCGCCGCCATTCCATTCCAGCGCGCGGCTGGTCTGGGTGGCATCGGTCAGCGCCTGGCAGCGCGGCCGCTCGTCGAAAAGTCCTTCAAAGCCTTCGCCGAAAGCTGGCCCGCCGATGGCGGCGGCGGCGCCCATGCAGACCGCCGAAGTGGCGAGGCCGATGACGGCGATGGTGGCGAGCGTATGGGCCATGTCAATTCTCCTGTGCGCTCAGTCCTTGGAGCCACGTTTGTGAAGACTGCCGGGACCGGCAATGCTGGTGTCCAGATCCTTGGGATCGCTGTACAGATTGACGGTGCTGGGTCCGGCGATCTTGATCTTTGCATGATCGGTGGGCGCGATATCGGCGCTGCCCACACCGGCAAGCGACACCCTGGCGCTGCGGCCTGTGACCTTGCCGAAATCGGCATGTCCGACACCGGCGACATCGATGCTGAGATCGTCGACCCGGCCATTGGCCTCAATCGTGCCGGTGCCGGCGATCTTTGCCTTCATGATGGACTGGTTCAAGCGGTCCAGTTTCAGATCGCTGCGGCCGAAGATGGCAAAGGTGCGAAATTCCCGCCCCGGCAGGGTCAGGGTGATCTTGTCGCGGTCGCGCCAGCCGCGGCAGTCCAGATCGATCTTGCCATCCGTGATGCGCAGATGCGCCAGAACCTGGGGATCGCCGCTGGCATGCAGTCTGTCGTCCGCGCCCGGCCTGTAACTGGCATCGCTGAAAACCACCAATTCCACCTTGTCGCTGCCGTCCCAATTCAGTACGCGGCTGGTGGCGGTGGCGCCATCGACCCGGGCACAACGCGGTCCGTGTTCGAAGAGGCTCGCGATGCTGTTGTCCAGACTGCCGCCGCCGATGGCGGCGGCGGCACCGATACAGACCGCCGAGGTCAGCAGTCCCAGCACGGCGATGGTGGCAAGTTTACCGGCCATCCGATCAGCCGCCGGAATAACGGTTATGAATACGGCCCGAGCCGGCGATATGGGTATTCAGCCGCTTGGGATTGGCGTGCAGGTTGACGTCGCCCGAGCCGGCAATGTGAATCTCGGCTTCGTCGGTGGGGGCGATATCGGTATTGCCGCTGCCGGCGATATGGACTTCGGTCTCCCGGGACGCCACATGCGCCATGTCGATATCGCCCGATCCGGCGATATGGACTTCGGTTCGCTCGACCTTGCCGTCGGCCTTGATGTTGCCGCTGCCGGCGATGCTGACCTTCAGTCTTTCCTGATCGAGATTGTGCAGCACCAGATTGCCGCTGCCGGCGATACCGAATTTCTTGAACTCCCGTCCCGGCAGGGTGATTTCCAGGTCGCTGCGGTCCAGGCGCCCACCGCGGCAATCCAATTCGATACGCCCGTCGCGAATCCTCAGATGCGCCAGGATCTGGGGATTGCCTGTGGCATGCACCTTATTGTCGCTGCCCGGCGTGTAGCTGGCGCGGCCGCCCACCGACAGGCCGACATGATCGCTGCCGTCCCAATCCAGATCGCGGCTGGTGGCCGTGGCGCTGCCGCTTGTTTCGCAGCGGGGACGATCGCCGAACATGGAAAAATCCATGCCATCGAAATTCTTTCCGAACTCCCGTCCGCCGATGGCGGCGGCGGCGCCCATGCACACGGCGGAAGCGGACAGGCCGATGACGGCGATGATGGCGAGTTTGTGCACCATGACGGGCTCCTCAGAGGGACTTGTTGGCGGAATCGAACAGCCGGAAATGCAGCCGCGCATAGCGGATCAAGAGCTTGGCGATGATGTCCATCAACAGCAGC
>CBHTTW010000278.1:0-4145 GCA_966096025.1 uncultured Alphaproteobacteria bacterium
GACAATGGCGACAGCCGCGCCATCGGCGACCGCGTCAAGCTGGACTGGCAGGGCAATGTGCGAGTGATGGATGGTCAGACGGTCGTGCTGGGCGCGGAGACGGCGCGCGATGCGCTGCATCCCGGCCTGTCTTTCGGTTTTCCTTCCACCTTGTCGCGCGGCATCACCACCAATGCCGGTTATGCGGAGCTGTTGTCGGATTTCGAGTTCGGCCTGCACAACAGTGTTTCGGTCCGTTACGACGACAATAGCCGTTTCGGCAACAAGACCACCTGGCGCATCGCGCCGACCTGGCTGATCGAGGAAACCGGCACCAGGCTCAAGGCCAGCGCCGGCAGCGGTTTCAAGGCGCCGGCCTTGCAGCAGCTTTACGGCACTTTCGGCGGCAATGCGAACCTGAAGCCGGAAACCAGCTTCGGCTATGATGTGGGTGTGGAACAGACGTTGCTGAATGGCGCGCTGACCGCCGGTGTCACCTGGTTCCAGAACAACTTCAGGAACCTGATTGTGTCCGGCCCCGCGCCGTCCTTCAACCTGATCAATGTGGGCCGTGCCCGCACCGATGGGGTGGAAAGCTTCATCGCCTGGCAGGCGCTGGACACCCTGAGCCTGCGCGCCGACTACACCTATACCGATGCGCTGGATGCCACGACCAAGCTGGCCCTGCTGCGGCGGCCGCGCCACAAGGCGAGTGTCGGCGCGGACTGGCAGGCGATGGACGATCTCAGCCTGAACGCGAGTTTGCTCTATGTCGGACCGCAGATCGACGGCAATCGCGATTTCTCCATCCCGCGCCACAAGATGCCGGACTATGTCACCCTGGACTTGGCGGCCAGTTACCGGTTGAACGACAAATGGAGCCTGTTCGGCCGGATTGAGAACACGACCGATACCGACTATCAGAGTCCGGACGGGTTCTTGCGTCCTGGCATCGGCGCCTATGGCGGCATCAAGGTGAACTTGTAAGCATGAAATGGATCGCGGCCGCTGCGTGTCTGGTCCTGACAGGACAGGCAGCGGCCGTGTCTCCACCGCAACGCATCATGTCCTTGAAGGTGTGCACCGACGAGCTGCTGCTCGATCTGGTGCAACCCCCACTGCCTGGAAAAAAAGGGCGGATCGCGTCGGTGACCTTTCTTTCGCGCGAGGCGGCGGGCCTGAAATACTGGCCCCAGGCCGCCAACATCCCGATCAATCACGGCAGCGCCGAAGAGATATTGGCGGCGAGGCCTGATCTGATCCTCACCGATCCCTTCATGGCCCCGGCCTTGCGCACGCTGCTGGCAAAAACCGGCGCGAAAATCGTCGAAGTGCCGCCGGCGGAGAATTTCGAGCAGATCCGCGCCGTCACCCGCCTGGTCGCCAAGGCGGTGGGGGAAGAGGCGAGGGGCGAAGCGCTGGTCGCCGGAATGGATGTAGAGCTGCGCCTGTTGGAAGCCAGGCGTCCCAAACAGGTGCTGACGGTCGCGGCCTGGGGCACCGGCGGCTATGTGCCCGGCACCGGCGGGCTGTTCGACACCATGCTGACGGCGGCAGGCGCGCGCAATGTCGAACGCGGCGCCTTCGGCTATTACGATGTCGAAAGCCTGATCGCGGCCAATCCCGACGCCTTGGTCTATGGCGATACTTATAGCGGCACCACATCCTTGCGCGCCGACCAGGACCTGCATCCCGCCCTGCTCAAACGCTATGCCGGGAAGCGGGTGCGTTATTCCTCTTTATATGGCTGCGGCAGTCCCAACAGCGCCGCCATCGCGCGGCAATTGCAGGATGCGCTGCTGAAGGTGCAGCCATGAAGCTGGTTTTCAGCCTGGCCGTGCTGATCGTGATTGCCTTCGCCGCTTCCCTGTTGGCGGGGCGGGTGTGGTTGCCGCCATCGGCGCTTCTGTCCGCGCCGGATTCCTTGGCCGGGCTGATCATTCATGATGTCCGCCTGCCGCGCACCGTGCTGGCGCTGATCACCGGCGCGGTGCTGGCGCTATCCGGCGCGGTGTTGCAGGGCTTCACCCGCAATCCGCTGGCCGAGCCGGCGCTGCTGGGCGTTTCCAGCGGCGCGGCGCTGGGCGCGGTGATCGCGATCTATTTCGGATTGGTGGCGCTGTCGCCGGTGACTGGCCCCTTGATGGGGATCACCGGTGCGCTCTGTGCTTGTGCCCTGACATTTGCGCTGGGGCGCAATGGCACGGTGGCGCTGGTCTTGGCGGGCGCGGCGGTGTCCAGCCTGACGGCGGCGGGTATCGCCTTGGCCTTGAATTTCGCACCCAATCCCTATGCCGCTTATGAAATCATGTCCTGGCTGCTGGGCTCGCTGGCCGACAAAAGCTGGACGCAGGTTTTGTTGGTCTTGCCATTTGTCGCCATGGGCGGCGCGCTGCTGGCGATGACGGGCCGCGCCCTGGATGCGCTGAGCCTGGGCGAGGCACAGGCCGCCAGCCTGGGGGTGCATATCGCGCGCCTGTCGGCCATGGTGGTGGCGGGCACCGCGCTCAGCGTCGGCGCCATCACTTCGGTCACCGGCGCGATCGGTTTCATTGGGTTGGTGGCGCCGCATCTGGTGCGGCCCTTTGTCGGTTATGCGCCGCGCCGGGTGCTGTTGCCCGCGACATTGACGGGCGCGCTGCTGCTGCTGTGCGCCGATATCGCCGCAAGGCTGGTGCATACCAATCCGGAACTCAGGCTTGGAGTCTTCACCAGTCTGCTGGGCACGCCTTTCTTTTTCTGGCTGGTGCTGCGCATCCGCAAGACTTCTCCATGAGGAAGATTGGGCCATGACCATCCTGGCGGCGGAAAAACTCACGGTCGGCAGAGGAGGGCTGCTGCGCAATGTCTCGCTGCAGGCCCATGCCGGGGAATTCATCGCCGTGCTGGGCCCCAATGGCGCGGGCAAATCCACTTTGCTGAAAGTGCTGGCGGGATTGCTGAAACCGGACAGCGGACAGGTGCTGCTGGACAGCGAGCGGCTGGCTTCCATCCCGCTGCGCCGCCTGGCAAGCCGCCGCGCCTATCTGCCGCAAAATCCGCATCTGGAATGGCCCATATCGGTGGAGCGTCTGGTGGCGCTGGGGCTGACACCCCGGCTGCCCGCCACCGGCGGACTGCCGGAGGAATTCGCACCCGCCATCGCGCGCGCGCTGGCGCGTTGCGACCTTGTGGATAAACGCGACCAGCCCGCGACCACTTTGTCGGGCGGCGAATTCGCCCGCGCCATGCTGGCTCGCGCCATCGTGTCGGAGCCGCAAATATTGATCGTGGACGAGCCCATTACCGGGCTTGATCCCAAGCATGCGATGCAATCGATGAAATTGCTGGCGGATTTCGCCGCGGCCGGCACCTTGGTGATCGCGTCCTTGCACGATTTGACCTTGGCGGCGCGCTATCCCAGCCGGGTGATCGTTGTTGTGGATGGAGCGGTCGCAAATGACGCAAATTCGCTCACAGAAGAAACCATCCACAGGGCGTTCGGGGTCACCGCTTTGCTGACGGGCCAGGGAGATTCGCGCTCATTCACACTTTTGTCCCCAAGCGAAAAATGACGCCTGTGTGAAAGAAATTCGGCTTGACGGATTCCGCGAATAGGCCCCTAGATATAGTCGTTCACGGTCACTCGAATGCTCTAGATAGGGGATTCAAGGGAACTTCGGACCGGCCTGGTGGGGCCGGAACTGAGGCTGCCCCCGCAACTGTAAACGGCTGATTTTCCGGCTTAAAGCCACTGGGATCCTTCTCAATTTGGGAAGTGGGCCTGGGAAGGCCGCCGGAAAGAAGGTTGTGAGCCAGGAGACCTGCCGAGAACGGGATTTGAGCTAATGGGGCGGGGCGTCCCAGGGGGGCTGTGGGGAGCGAGCATGTCTCGCGCCGACGTCACCCGATTCCCCGAAACCCGCCAAGGGGAAGAAGCATGTCGGCACTCGGTAAACCCGTACTGGAAGGCGATTTTGACACCAACGGCCAGATGGTCGTGCAGAGTCCGCCGGAACGGGTGATCGAGCGTTCGGTTGTTGTCACCCGAACCATCGAATCCAAGCCCGTCGAGCCGGCGCCGAAGGTGGAAGCGGTCAAGGTGGAACAGGACCTGTTCGGCCCCGCCTCCCAGCCGCCGCTGCCCTATCCGCTGGCGCCCAGGCCCAAGCCGTCGGACCTGGTGC
>CBHTTW010000279.1:0-4142 GCA_966096025.1 uncultured Alphaproteobacteria bacterium
CCTGCTGCCAATAGGGCTTGATCTTGGCGGTGGTCAGCTTGCCGTCGCCGCCCAGGATGTCGGGATACCATTCGCCCCATTTGCCCGCGCTCCAGCCCGGCGGATTGGAGGGAATGTTGAGCACATGCGCCACCTCGCGCGCCGCCATGCGCGCCTTGAGCCAGCTTTCCACTTCCGAGTCCAGGAACACCCCGGTCGGCCCCGCCAGGGTCATGGTGCGGCGCACGTCATAAAGAAGAAGCTCGGCCAGGCGGCCATAGCGCAAGGTGCCGAAACTTTCGCCCACCCCCGGCGCGCGGTCGCCCGCCGATGCGCCCGGCAGGCCCAGCGGGCGGTTGGGATCGGGCAGAAATTCCGGGTAGTAAAGCTGCCGCGTCGCCCGCGCCAGATTGAGCATGAAGGCATCGGGCGGGAAGGTGACGGCTTCGTCGGTGGCCTCGTCATTGTCGAAATAATCGTGATCGTCGGTGAGGAAAAAGACCGGCGTGGAACGGCACAGCGCGCCGTACAAAGGCACAATCTGCGGCCCCGCCGCCCGGTGCAGCACCGTTTCATTCGCGCCGCCCAGCACCGGCCGGGCGCGATCGAAGCGCCCGGCATAGGCAGTCGCCCAGGGCGATGCGCCCAAGGTCTTGGACAGGCGCGGCGCAAGCAAATCCCAATAGACATGATCGCCATTGGCCACGACGGCGTCGGGCTTGAAGGCAAGTCCGCGCATCAACAACCGGCGGCGCACCGCCGAGGGCAGGAAATGGATGCCCGCAGGACCAGTGTTGAGGACGTCATGGCCGCCGGCACAGGTATAGATCAACAGCCGCAAGCGCTGCGGCAGTGCGTCCGGCGCGGGAAAGGTGGAAAGCTGCCAAGGCTCGCACAGGCTGCCGCCATCGCCGATCAAAGACAGGCGATAAGAGGTGGCGGGCTTCAGGTGCCCGGCATCGAACTGCCAGAAATCGCCGCCCGGGCTGGTCTTGCGCCCCAGCACCCGCAGATTGCCGACGCGCAATTCCGGCACGCCCCGAAGCGGCGCATTGAAAGACGCCTTGATCAGAAAACGGTCATGACTGACGGTGGGCAGCAGATGCGCCACCCTGCCCTGATCCCAGGAGGTTTGCGCGCTTGCGCTCGCAGAGGCCATGACGGCGGAAGCCCCGACCAGGAAATCCCGCCTGGTGGTCATGGCACCAGCCCGAACGCCATCACCCCGGAATTGACCGCCACCGCGACATACTGTTTGCCGTCCACCGCATAGGTCATGGGCGAGGAATGCCAGCGCGCCGCCAAGGGCACGGTCCACAGCAGCTTGCCGCTCTTGGCATCCAGCGCGCCGAAAGAACCGTCGTCATCGCAATAGAACAAGAGGCCCCCGGCGGTGGCGACAATGCCGCCCCAACTGTTGCCGCCGCCATGCTGTTCATGCTCCCACACAATCTTGCCGGTCGAGGGATCAAGAGCGCGCAGGAATTTGCGCGGCGTTTCGCTGTCGATGCGCCGCGCCGTGCCGCCGTAAAAGCTTTCGCCCTGCTTCCACCATTCGCCGTTCTTGGTGAAGACATTGCACTTTTCCAGCGCCTGCAAATAGAACAGCCTGGTGCCGGGATGATAGGCGGGCGACATCCAGTTGGTGGCGCCTTCCACCGCCGGACAAATCTGCGTCCCTTCTTCCGTCGGCTGCCAGCCTTCCGCCAAAATCGGGCGGCCCTTGGCATCAACCCCCTTGGCCCAGGTCAGTTTCTTGACAAAGGGCGTGGCGGAGAGGAACTGGCCGGTGATGCGGTCCAGCACATAAAAATAGCCGTTGCGGTTGCCCTGCAGCAGCAGCTTGCGCGGCGCGCCTTTGTATTCGGCATCCACCAGCATCGGCACTTCGGTGGCGTCCCAGTCATGCAGGTCGTGCGGCGTGAACTGGAAATGCCATTTCAGCTTGCCGGTCTTGGTGTCCAGCGCCACCACACTGTCGGTATAGAGATTGTCGCCCTTGCGCTCGTCGCCATTGTAATCGGGACAGGGATTGCCGATCGGCCAGATCACGCTGTCGGTGCCCGCATCATAACTGCCGGTCAGCCAGGCGGCGCCGCAGCCATGCTCCAGGGCGCGGCCGATCCAGTCATTCTTGGGCCGGTTCTTGACATCCGGAATGGTCCAGAAGCGCCAGACATGGGCGCCGGTTTCGACATTATAGGCATTGAGCTGGCCGCGAATGCCTTCATCGCCGCCCGACAGGCCCGAGATCACCAGATTGCCCACCGCCAAAGGCGCGGAAGTGGCGCCATAATGTTTGCGCGGGTCTTCCATCACCGTATCCCACAGCAGCGCGCCATTGATCCGGTGCAGCGCCAGCAGATGCGCATTGTCGGTGACCACGAAGACCCGGTCGCCCATCACCGCCACGCCGCGATTGAGGCCGCTGGCGGCATCGCCGACCAACCCCTTGGAAGGCGGGCGGACATATTGCCAGATCAGGCGTCCGCTGCGCGCATCCAGCGCGAACACAGCATTGACGCGGGTGACATACATCACGCCATTGGCCACCACCGGCGTGACTTCCAGCGGCTGGCCGCTGCCCTGTCCAGGAACCGCGAACATCCAGGCGGGCGCCAGGCTTTTGACATTTGCCGGGGTGATCTGATTGAGGGTCGAATAACGATTGCCGCCGATCTGGCCATTGTAAGACGGCCAATTGTTGGCGCTGGGCGTGACGATGTCTTTCCAATCGATCCGGGGCTGCCAAGGCTGCCCGATCCTGCGCAATGGCACGCTGGATCGGGGCGGTTGTTTCAGAAAGGCCAGCAGATCGCTCATTGCCGCAGGCGAGCCGGTGAAGGCGGGCATGGCGGGCTTGGTGTCGCGCTCGATACTGACCACATCGCGCTTGGAGAGAAGATGCAGGTTGTTATCCAGGCCGTGCAGCTGCAGATCGGCGGCGCTTTCGTTGCGGATAAAACCGCGCAGGAATTTCCCGTCGCGGGTTCTGATGTTGGCAAGTTGCCAGCCGCTGCCCGGACGCACCGCCGGCTTGCGCATTGCAGTTTCTATCTGTGCCAAAGTGAGTTTGCTGGCGGCCTCGGTCAGATCGGGGGCGTTGAAGTTACCCCTACCCCAGACCATGTGACAGTCAGCGCAGCTGCCATTTGCAAAGAACAGCGCCGCGCCGCGTTGGGCGCTGCCAGTAACGGCGGTGCGGCTCAGCGGCAGGATGCGCGAGCGGGCAAAGGCCACCAACTGCTCGAACTCACCAGCGGGCAGGCTGCCGAAGGCGGGCATGCCCCGGTCCGGCACGCCATTCCTGACCAGGTTGCGCAGGGTCTTGTCGTCGTCCAGGCCCTGCTGCTGGCCCTTGCCGATGGCGGGAGCGCGCTCGCCGCCCATGCCGTCCTGGCCATGGCAGGCGGCGCAGCGGATATTGAACCGGGCGCGGCCAGCTTCGACGGGATCGGATTGCGCCAGGGCCATGTTGGCAGTTGCCAACATCACACCGGACAGGAAGACGAATGCTCCGATAAGCCGCTGCATGACCGCCCCGAGTCGCTAAACCATCACTTATAGATACGCCAACAGTCGCCTGATTTCTAAGACGAAATTAGCAACACGCTGTCACGTGCCCGGCACCTGCAACCGCCTGTCGGGGCGCACCAGGAACCAGGGCAGGATGCAGACGAAGGTGACACAGCCAGCGACGGTGAAGGCCATTTCCCAGCCATACTGGGTGGCCAGGAACGGTGTCAGGGAGGCGGTGGTGGCGCCAGCGGTCTGGCCGCCCATGCTGACAATGCCCGAGACCACGCCGGTGAAGGGCCCGCCCACTTCCGCCGCCACGGCATAATAGACCGCCTGGCCGAGATAGAGCCCGCCTGCCCCACCCGCCAGCAGCAGCGCCGCCGCCACCGGGTCTTGCGCATGCGCCCCCAGGATCAGAAACACCCCGCCCACCAAAAGCGTGAAAGCGCCGAACAGGCTGCGCCCGGCATAATGGCCCCAGCGCTTGACCAGCCAATCGCTGACCATGCCGCCGATCAGGCAGCAGACGGTGGTGGCGATGAAAGGCGCTATGCCCAGGATGGCGCTGCTCTTGAGATCGAAGCCGCGCCCGTCCTTCAGATAGATAAAGAACCAGGTGTGGAAAATGGTGGCGCCATAGCCAA
>CBHTTW010000280.1:0-4138 GCA_966096025.1 uncultured Alphaproteobacteria bacterium
GGACTGGCCGGACGCTTCCACTCTCTTTGGCTGGATGTTCGCAGCGACCTTTGTGGGGGTCGCATGCTGGGAAGCCTGGCGCCCCTCCCGCCCCGCTATCGCGCCCATGACCCTGCGCTGGGTCGGCAATATCAGCCTGTTCGGCATGGCATTGCTGATGACATGGCTGGTGCCGCTGCTCTCCAGCTTGGGCGCGGCCAAACTGGCCGCGGAGCATGGCTGGGGTCTTTTCCATCTGATCGCCTTGCCGCCGGCGGTCGCACTGGCGGCGAGTTTGGTGCTGCTGGATTTCTTCGGCTACTGGACCCACCGCCTGATGCACAAGATCCCGCTTCTGTGGCGGCTTCATGCCTTGCATCATTCCGACAACGACCTGGATGTCACCACCACCATCCGCCACCACCCGGCGGAGGCCTTGGCGCAAGCCCTGTTCGACGCGGCGCTGGCGCTGGCATTCGGATTTTCGCCGCAGGCGGTGCTGCTTTATGGCGGCGTGGTGCTGGTGGTGCAAACCTTCCATCACGGCAATGTGAGTTTGCCCGCGATGCTCAAGCCGCTTGGCCGGGTGGTGATCACCCCTGATATTCACCGCTTGCACCATTCCAGGCTCTATGCCGAAAACAATTCCAACTTCGGCAATCTGATCCCGCTATGGGACCGGCTGTTCGGCACCTTGCGCCAGGAGCCCGAAGGCACCTTCCAGGCCGGCCTTCCCGAATTTACCGGCGCGGACTTCCAGCGCCTGGACAGACTTTTGCTCCAGCCCGTCAAGGTCGTGGCGGCGCAGGAACATTAGCGGCGGCAAGGACGCATATAGGTCGCCACGTCCCAGAACCGGCCGAACTTGCGGCCGACTTCCCGGTAAATCCCGACCGGCTCGAAACCGAATGCCAGATGCAGTCGCACCGAGGCCTGGTTGGGCTGGGTAATGCCGCCGAATATCCGGTGAATATCCTCACCTTCCAAAGCATCGAATAGCGCGGAATAAAGCCGCCGCCCGATCCCCTGCCCCGTCAGGCTGGGCGCCAGATAGACGCTGCTCATGACCGTGGTGTCGTATGCAGCGCGATCATTATAGGGGTGCGAACTGGCCCAGCCGATAGCCACGCCATCCTTCACCGCGACAAAACACTGATAACGGCCGCTGGCGGCAAAACCATCCAACCAGGCTTGGCGCTGCACCAAGGTGCGCGGCTCGATGTCGAAGGTGACCGGCGTTTCGCGGACATAGTGATTGTAGATGTCGAGCAGCGCGGGCAGATCCCCCTGCTCCACACGGCGGATGATTGCTTCGCTCATGTTTCGGTCAGGCTCCGCAAAACCTCCGGCAGCATCTCCGGCAGATCCTCCGCGATCAGGCCGGGCCCGAAGCGGTTGGCTGCTTCGCCATGCAACCAGGCGGCGCAGGCGGCGGCGTCGAAAGCCGGCATGTCCTGCGCCAGCAAACCGGCGACAAATCCCGCCAGCACATCGCCCGCCCCGGCGGTGGCCAAATAGGGCGGCGCATTGGCGTTGATCGCGGCTTTTCCGGATGGCGCGGCTATGACCGTGTCGGCGCCCTTGAGCAACACCACACAACCGGCGCGGATTGCGGCCGCCCGCACGGCTTCCAGCTTGCTGGCGCTTTGATCCAGCAGGCCGGGAAACAGACGCTCGAACTCGCCCGCATGCGGCGTCAGCACACAGCGGTCGTGCAACAGCCGGAACAGGAATTGCGCATCATCCTTGAACGAGCTGATGGCGTCGGCATCCAGCACAACCGAAGCCCCGGAGTTCAGCGCCGCGGCCACCATCTGATGGGTGCTTTGTCCCACACCCAGTCCCGGCCCGATCACCACCGCATTCAACCGCTTGTCGGAAAGCAGCTCTGACAGTCCCGCCGCGCCTTCGAATGGCTTGATCATGATGGAAGTGAGATGGGCGGCATTCACCGCAACCGCATCCGGCGGCGAAGCCACACTGACCAGCCCCGCGCCGGCCCTGAGCGCGCCACGCGCCGCCAGGCGCGCCGCGCCGGTGGCATGGGCCGGACCGCTCACCACCACGCAATGGCCTCGGGAATATTTGTGACCTTCCGCATCCGGTCGCGGAAGACGCCAAAGCGAGGGCGTGTTTTCATGCAGCACCGCATGCGCCGCCTCGGCCGGAATGCCGATATCGCCCAACACGATCTCGCCGCACAGCGCGCGGCCCGGCATCAGCAAATGGCCCGGCTTCTTGCGGAAGAAAGTAACGGTGAGCGCGGCTTTGACATACACGCCGCCCAGCGGCTCACCCGTGTCGCCGGAAACGCCGCTGGGCATGTCGATCGCCACCACCGGCAGATCGTTCAAGGCCTCCACGATTTGGGCATAGGCACCTTCCAACGGCCGCGAAAGGCCCGCGCCGAACAGCCCATCCACCACCAGCCTGGCGCCATCCAGGGATGCTTGTGTCAGGGCTTCGCGCGCGCCTTTCCAGCGCGACGACATTTCCTGGGCTTCACCCTTCTGGTCCGCGTCGTGTGCGACCCGAACCGTGAAGCCGCTTTCGTCCAGCAGCCGCGCCACCACAAAACCGTCGCCGCCATTGTTGCCGGGCCCGCATAGCACAGTGACAGCGCAAGGTTTGAAGCGCGCGACAATCGCTTCGGCCACTACCCGCCCGGCATTTTCCATCAAGGTCAGAGACGGCACCCCATGCGCCACCGCAAAGGCATCGGCCTTGGCCATTTCCGCGCATGTGAGGATTTCACTTGTCATTTGCTTGCGAAGTATTTTTCCAACCGTTCCAGCGACCGTTCGATCAAGTCCTGCTGCTTGCAGAAAGCAAAGCGCACAAAGGTATCGGGCGTGCCGCTTTTGAAAAAGGCCGAAAGCGGGATCAGGGCGACACCGGCGTCGCGGATCAGCCGCTCGCAAAAAGCGAAATCCTTTTCATTGGTCAGCTTTGAAATGCCCGCCGTCAAAAAGTAGGTGCCTTCGCAAGGCTGCACATCGAAACCCAGCTTGGTCAGCCGCGCCGCCAAAATATCGCGATTGGTCTGCAGCCGCTTGGCCAGGGCAATGGGAAAATCCATCTCATGGTTGAGGCCGTAAGCCACCCCCGCCTGCAAAGCAGGTGAAGTGGTGAAAGTGAGGAACTGATGCGCCTTGGTCACCACGCTGATCAATTCGCGCGGCCCGCACACCCAGCCGACTTTCCAACCCGTGAGGGAAAAGATCTTGCCCGCCGAACCGATCTTCAGGCAGCGGCCGCGCAGGCCCGGCAAAGTCGCCAGCGGAATATGGGGTCGCCCGTCATAGACCAGATGTTCATAGACCTCGTCGCAGATCACCACGATATCGGTGCCGGATACCGCCCGGGCCAGGCCCTCCAGTTCCTCGCGGCTGAAGGCGCGGCCGGCCGGATTGTGCGGCGAGTTGATCAGAATGGCGCGCGTCTTGGGGGTGATCGCGTGGCGCAGCGCGTCTTCGGTCAAGCGCCAGCCCGGCGCCTCAAGCTTTACCGCTTTCACCACCGCCCCGGCGGCCTCGGCCATCGGCCGGTAGGAGTCATAGGTGGGTTCGATCATCACCACTTCGTCCCCCACCCCGGCCATCGCCATCAGGGCGCCGGTGATGGCCTCGGTGCCGCCGGAGGTGATCACCACCTCGTCTTCCGGATCGTAGGTCAGGCCATAGAATTGGGCGGCATGGGCCGATACGGCCTGGCGGAGTGAGGCCATCCCCTTGGAGGGGGGATACTGGTTGGGGCCCTCCAGCAATTGCTTGGCCGCGACCTCCCGCAGCGCCAGGGGGCCGTCCTGATCGGGAAAGCCCTGGCCCAGATTGATGGCCTGGTGCTTCTGGGCCAGCACGGTCATGTGCTGGAAGATGCTGGTGGGCAGGCTGGAAAAAACCGGGTTGGGCATCGGGCGCTGGGTTTGGATGTCGATAGCGGTTGTGGCTGAGGAACACGCCACCGCTCAAGGGCTTTCGCCGTTCAGTGAACCAAAGCGCCAGTCACCGCAAAATTGCCTAAATGTTGTTCAATTTGCCTATATATTGGGCTGTATTTTTGCCCTCATTTTCGCAGGATGCATAACTAACTGTATTCATTGCACTTTTTTTCGGCAAAAACCGGCACAAGTCCTGCTAAAGCGTTAACGGAACGTCGC
>CBHTTW010000281.1:0-4106 GCA_966096025.1 uncultured Alphaproteobacteria bacterium
GCGGGAGCCGGGCTGGCGGGCGCGGGCTTGGCGGCAGGCGTAATGCCGGGCGGCTTGGCCGGAGGTGCACTGGCCGTCACGCCGGGCTTGGCCGGAGCAGCGCTCGCGGTCACCGGTTTGGCGGGGGCAGTTTGGCTGACCGACACTGTCGTCTGCGGCGCTGGTGTCTGGGGCGCCGCGACTTGAGACGGTGAAGCGGTGGCCGGCAAAGTTGGCGGTGTCACGTCCGACGCGGCAGGTTCGGAGCGCTGCGAACTGAAATCCAGCGCGCCTGCGCCCGCCATGGTCTCGCCATCAGCCTGGGAAGCGGTCGCAACTTTTGTCTGGTTGCCGTCAGGCTGCACCGGCAAAGGAGCCTTGCTGACAGTGGTGGCGGGCTTGGGAGCCGGGAGTGCGGGAAGCACCGTGGTCCTGGCGCGCTGGCTGAGCACAAAGGCCGCCGCCGCCGCCGCCAGCACCAGCAGCACCACCAGAATGGGAATCAGATAGCGCGGCCTGTCTTTTTCTTCTTTTTCCCCGGCCGCCGCTTCGTTGGGATTCGAGCGGAAGGACGACAGCCGGTCGCGGCCTTCATTCTCGGCCTTTTCCGACGCATCACGGGCCGAGCGGCGGGCCTGGGCGAGGAAATTTTCGGAATCGGCTCCGGCCTGGTCGCCGGAGCGCCCTTCAAACAAAGGCTCCTCGAACACCGGCTCTTCGAAGACATCGTCAAAATCCGGGGTGAAGGATTCGGTCTTGTCCGGAGAAGTTTCCGCCGGGGAATCGAAAGCAAAAGCCGGCGGCGGGCTGAAGGAATCGCTTTGCTCATCCAGCGCCGCAAGCGTCACGGGCGGCGGCTGATAGGCAGGCGGTTCGTGCGCCGGAAGTTCGAACGGCGGCGCTTCCGATTCGGTGGCTGACTCGAATGCGTTCGATGCGGTGGGTTCCACCGGCTCCGGCGGCTCGGGTGATGGCGGCACCGACGGCTTGGCGTGCAATTCCGCCAGCAATTCGGCATGGACCTTTTCCAGTTTTTCCAGGCGCTGCGCCAGTTCTTGCAGGGGCTCTTCGAAGTCCTCCCGGGAAAATGCGGGCGGAGCAGTTTCCAGTTTTTCCAGCCGCTGCGACAGTTCCTGCACGGGCGCTGCAATGTCTTCCCGCGAGACGGCGGGCGGGGCGGTTTCCAGTTTTTCCAGCCGCTGGGAAATGACCTGCAGCGGCGCTTCGAACGCGGTGGAGGTCTCCACTTTTTCCAACCGGTGCGACAGGGCCTGCATGGCCGCGTCAAATCTTTCGGCCGGATCGTCCTGCTCAAAACGATCCGCCAGGTCCTGGACCGAACGTTCGACACTGCCCAGACGTTGGTCGAGTTCCGGACCGGGCAGCAGCGATTCCACCCGGGCGATGGAATCCTGCAGCTGACGGACATTCTCGTCCTGCAGGCTGGCGCGGCGCTGGCTTTCGGCTTCGTCGGCCACACGCTGGTCGTCGCTGGCTTCGAGCCGTTCCAGCGCGTGATCCAGGGCGTTGTGGTTGAATTGGGCGATCTTTTCGACCGCCGCCACACGCGCCTCGATGGCGCGCTCGGCATTGGCGATGCGCTGCGCCAATCCCTGTTCGCTGACATCGATGCGCCGCTCCAGCAACTGGGCGGAACTGTCCGCATCTTCCCAGATTTGGCCGACATGACCGGCGAGTTTTTCCAGATTGTCGGTGACCTGCGCCAACTGGGTTGTGGAGTGGCTGGTGGTGCTGGCGATCTGTTCGGCCAGCCGCGACAGGCCCAAATGCAGGGCCTTGACCGCTTCCCTGAGATTGTCGCTGGGGCCGCCGCGTTCCAGCCGCTCCAGCCTTTCGTTCAAACCCGCGATGTTGTGGCCAAGCTGTTCCAGCGCCACCGCCTGTTCGCGGGCGCTGATATTGATTTCCTGCGCGGTTCGGGACAGCACGCGATTGCTTTCGCTATGGGTGCGTTCGCTGGACTCCAGGCGCTGGCCCAGTCCGCGCAACTGGTTCTCGATCCGGCGCCAGGAATCGTTTGATTCGGATTCGCTGCGTCCCACCCTGGCCAGCATTTCCTCGCTGTCATGGCGACTGACGGTCGCGGCCGGCAGCCCCCAGCTGTCCAAGCCGCTGCCGGCTTCCTCTTCCAGGCCGGAAAAACTCTGCAGAATACGGCGCGTCAGCCATTCGCCGACCGACAGGCCCTCACGCCGGGCGGCCGCCCGCGCGGCTTCCCGCGCTTCCGGCGGAATACCCGCAACATTCCAGGGGAGTTCTGCCCGCATTTCGAATCACTGGTATCGCGCACCCGCTACAGAAAGTACCGGGGCGTACATATGGTGTAAAGGAATGTTGACGTAACAAGCAGCTGTGAGGCGGCCATCCACAGAACCATGCACAGATAGTTGAGCGCCTCAGCGTCCGCCTGCTGCTCCGCGCAATCGCAAGGGCTCCGGCTTGGGAGGGGGCGCGCTGGCGGCGGCGGGACTATCCCAGGTGGTGATGGTGCCGGCGGGACCATTGGCGGCGGGCGGCTTGAGCCCCAGATCGGTGGAAAACAGCACCGCCACATAAACCGTATCGCCGTTCACCGCCGCGCCCACCCCGGCATGATCGTAGTTGGCGAAGACCATATTGTCCCGGTGTGGCGGGCTCTTCAGCCATTCGTCCAGGAAGCGCTGGGCAAAATCGTCGACCGTTACGCCGCCTTCCTTGGTGTAGTGCTGCGCCGCCAGATTTTCACCCAGCAGGCCTTGCCATTTTTCATCCTGCTTCATCAGCAATGTGGCGGAGGTGTCGCCATTGGGCGCGGCATGAGCGAGATAGTTGTTGGCCGCCATGTCGCTGGCCCGGGCGCGGGCGACTTTGGACAGTTCGGGATCGATGGCCAGCGGGCGGGCCTTGGGCTCGAGCTTTTGCCGTTGCTCCTCCACCAGGATCGCGATGCGGGTTTCCAGCGCGCCCATTTGGCTTTTGGGATCGGGCGGCATTGGGGCTTCCGGCGCCTGGAATGAAAAGCTGGAGCAGGCGGTGAGCAACAGGGCGGTGGCAAGAACCAGGGCGGCGCGCGTCATGATCAGCCGGGCAGTATCTCGAACAGGCCTGCCGCGCCCATGCCGCCGCCGATGCACATGGTGACAACGCCCAGCTTGGCGCCCCGGCGGCGGCCTTCGATCAAAAGATGCCCGGTGAGGCGCGAGCCGGTCATGCCATAGGGATGGCCGATCGAGATCGCGCCGCCATTCACATTGGTCTTGGCGGGATCCAGGCCGAGCTTGTCCATGCAATAAAGCGTCTGGCTGGCGAAGGCCTCATTCAGCTCCCACAGATCGATGTCGCTCACTTTCAAGCCGTGGCGCGACAACAGGCGCGGCACCGCCAGAACCGGACCGATGCCCATTTCGTCGGGTTCCACGCCCGCCACGGCAAAGCCCTTGAACAGGCCCAGCGGCTTGAGATTGTTCTTGGCGGCGCTTTCCTCGCTCATCAGCACGCAGGCGCTGGCGCCATCGGCGAATTGCGAGGCATTGCCCGCGGTGATGTATTTGCCTTGCGCGACTTGCTGGCCACCGGCATGCACCGGCTTGAGCGTGGCCAAGCCTTCCAATGTGGTATCGGGACGATTGCTTTCATCGCGCGCCACCGTGACTTCGGCCAAGCTTTCCGCGCCGGTAGCCTTGTCGATCTTTTTCATCCTGGTGGTCAGCGCAACGATTTCATCGTCATATTTGCCGCCCGCCTGCGCCGCCGCGGTGCGCTGCTGGCTTTGCAAGGCATATTGGTCCTGCCGTTCGCGGCTGATGCCATAGCGTTCGGCCACGATCTCGGCGGTTTCGATCATGGTCATCCACAAAGCGGGCTTGACGGCAAGCAGATGCTCTTCGGTGAAATGCTTGAGATTGATGCCGCCCATCTGCACCAGGGAGATGGACTCCACGCCGCCGCCCACCGCGACATCGGTGCCGTCGGTCATGATCTGCTGGGCCGCCATGGCGATGGCGTTGAGACCCGAGGAGCAATAGCGGTTGACGGTGATGCCCGCCGTCGAAATCGGGCAACCCGCCCAGATCGCGCTTTCGCGCGCGATATTGTTGCCGGTGGCGCCTTCCGGAAAGCCGCAGCCG
>CBHTTW010000282.1:0-4101 GCA_966096025.1 uncultured Alphaproteobacteria bacterium
TGTGCACGATCTCGTGGCGGACATAGACGGGCTCGCCATACTTATCGAGCGCCTTCTCGACGATATCGATGGCGCGCACGACCCCGGCGCAAAAGCCGCGTGGCTGGGCAAGAATGACTCGCATGTCGGTCCCTAATCCGGCTCCAAAGATTTGGCCGCCCGCCGCCAAACACCAGCGGATTCACGGCTTTGGCGCTGCAACATAGTCATTTTCCCTTTTCGCGGTAGGGGGTGCAACCCTTTCGACCGCATGGGCAAGGCGCGGCCCGGGCGGGGCTGTGAAATGTCGCGGGAAGCGGCCAAAAGCGGCTGGCAAGAAGGGCGGATTCAGGGCTACAAGCGGGCCGATGGAGCCTGGTTCCCGGGGGCGGGGGCAGCAAGGCTGTCACAGCGAAACACCGTCTGGCGGCCGTAAAATGGGGCAGCATGTCCAATAAAACCCTCGATTTGCCTGCCGAAATCGACACCAGCCGGCTTCCCAAGGCGATTTCGGCTTCCGCCAAGCTGGTCGACGCGGCCCTGGACGCCGTATTGCCGGCGCCGGCCGGGCGTCAGGCCAGGGTCCAGGAGGCCATGCGCTATGCCATCATGGCGGGGGGCAAGCGCTTGCGGCCCTTCCTGGTGCTGCATTCGGCCCGCCTGTTCGGGGTGGATGATTCGCGCAGCCTGCGGGTAGGGGCCGCGATCGAGGCCCTGCACACCTACAGCCTGGTGCATGACGATCTGCCTTGCATGGATGACGACGATCTGCGCCGCGGCCGTCCCACCACCCATATCGCTTATGACGAAATGACGGCGGTGCTGGCGGGCGACGCCCTTCTGACCATCGCTTTTGAAATTCTCGCCGATGCCCGCACCCATCCTTCCGCCGAGGTGCGCTGCGCGCTGATCGCACGGCTGGCGGAAGCCAGTGGTCACAGCGGCATGATCGGCGGCCAGATCATCGACATGCTGGCGGATAAGAGTTTCGGCATCGAGGATGTGATCGACCTGCAGCGCCGCAAGACCGGCCAGCTGTTCGAATTCTCCTGCGAAGCCGGGCCGATCCTGGGACAGGCCGACAGCGAAACCCGCGCGCGGCTGAAAGCCTATGCCGAGGATATGGGCGTGGTGTTCCAGATCACCGACGATTTGCTGGATGTCACCAGCACGGCGGAAAAAACCGGCAAGGCGGTGGGCAAGGATGCCGAGATGGGCAAGCAAACGCTGGTGACGTTGCTGGGGGTTGCGGGCGCCCGCGCCGAGGCCGAGAAGCGCGCCCGCCGCGCCGTCGAGGCATTGGGCCCCTATGCCGCAAAGGCGCCGGAATTGTCGGCCCTGCCATTCTTTCTTTTAGACCGGGACGCTTAATGCGTCCCGGGGGCTTTCTCTTGGACCGGGACAGTTAAAAAGGGCGGAAATCCGCCTGATTTTCGCCAAGCTGTTCGGGTCCCATTCATCTTTCACGCGTTACACGGGGTGACAAAGGAGAGTTCGATGAAGGTTTTTCTGAGATCTGTCTGCGCCGCCTTGATGCTGAGCGCGGTCCCCGCTTCGGTGCTGGTTCTGCCCCAACCCGTTCAGGCGCAAACTGCCGATCCCGCTGCCGCGCAGGTGCAGGGATTTTATGACGCCTTGCTGGCGTCGATGAAATCGGGCGGCACCACCAAGGCGCGCTATGAGAAATTGAAGCCGGCGGTGGAAAAGGCCTTCGATCTTTCCGCCATGACCGCGACCGCCGTCGGTCCCGGTTTCGCGGCCTTGCCCGACGCCGACAAGAAAGCGCTGACCGAGGCTTTCGCCCGCATGACCATCGCCAATTACGCCAAGAATTTCGATTCCTTCGGCGGCGAGAAATTCACCGTCGAGCCTGTCTCCATCGCGCGCGGCAGCGACCATTTCGTGAAAAGCAATCTGAAGACATCCAAGGAAACCATCGCCTTCAATTACCGCATGCATCAGCTGGGCTCGGAGTGGAAGGTCACCGACGTTTATCTCGCCGGCAATATCAGCCAGATGGCGCAGAAGCGCTCCGACTTCGCGGCAACTTTCTCTTCCGGCGGCGCTGCCGCCCTGACCAAGCGCATTAACGCCTTGGCCGACCAAATGTTGGCCTAAGCCGTCTCTTCTTTTAGTTCGAGCGAGGCAGGCTTAGCTTTTCTTATGAGCGGAGCGAATTAGAAAAGATTGCCCTATGCGAGCGTTAGCGAGCATGTTCCGCCGAGCACTCCCATACGAATTCCAGAGACCGTTCGCATGGCTTGGACGCCATGCTCACCCCCCTTTGCGCGAAGCGCGGCATCGTGTCGGTTGAAGCACTGCCGCGCGGCTTCGCCGCTTGGCGTTCGGCCGGAAAAAGGTCCACTGGACCTTTTTCTGATCGGCCTCACACTTCCGGATCGTGCATCTGGAGCGTGTGAGGGGGCGGACCCAGAAGCGCCGGCGACAGGAAAAGCGTCGTCGCCAGCACCCAGCCGAGCGAGATCATCAGCAATTCGCCCATGCTGGCGGTGCCGGGATGGATGCTCAGCCACAGGGTGCCGAAACCGCTGGCGGTGGTGGCGGCGGAGAAGATCACCGCGCGGGTGAGGCTGGAGGCCAAAAAGCAGCGCTGGCCGTGCCGCCACGCCACCACGAAATAGATGTTGAAGGCGACGCCGATGCCCAGCAGCAAAGGCAAGGCGATCACATTGGCGAAATTCAGTCTGAGGCCCAGCAGCACGCACGTCGCCAGGGTGAGCAGCCCGGACAGGATCAGCGGCGCCAGGGTCATCAGCACATCGTGCAGGCTGCGCAGGACAACCGCCAGCAGGATGATGATGGCGATGAAGGACAAGGCGCCCGCTTCCATGAAGGCCCCGACAATCGTCTTGCCGGATTCGCGGATGGAAATCGGCGCGCCGGTGGCCTGGGGCGCGGCGGCCAAGACCTGATCCGAAAATGCCGACAAGGCATCGGGTTCGTTGCTGGTGTCCTTGGGAAAGACGCGGATACGGGCGGTGCCATCGGCCGCGATCCAGTCGGCGCGCAAGTCTTCAGGCATGCTTTCGATCGTGACGGGTGCCGCCTTCAAGGTATCCGACACCTGCTTCAGCATGATTTTCATGCCGGGCAGCATGGCTTCGCGGGCTCGTGCCAGCGCGGGTGGCCCCGCTTTGATGACGGCATCCAATGCGTCGGCCAGACGGCGGGCATTGCGGGCGGGGGTGTCCTGGCCATTGCCGGCGGCGGCGCGCAGCTTTTCCGCGGTGCTCCGGAAGATTTGGATACGCTCTTCATCGGTGGTGGGCGGCGCCACGTCCAAGGGGTTGAGGGTGGCGTCCAACAGATTGTTGGCGTCGGCGATCAGCGCCAGTTTTTCCTTCTGCTGGTCGGGCACCATGCTGGACAAGGTGAGCGCCTGTTCGACGAGCGAGCCCTGCCGGATGCGCTTGGCGAGCGCATCGGCTTCCATCAAGGACATGGCCGGGACGTCGATGGTGTTGGGCGATGTCTGGGGATTCTTCATCAGGTCCAGCAGGGTGGAAACCGATTCCACCTTGGGGCTGCGAAGGTTCAGCGGATTGGAGTCGAATTTCACGAAGGCCATCAGCGCCAACGACACCACGCCCGAGATCGCGGCGATGCGGATCACGTTACGCCGGTTGCGGGTCATGAAATCGTCGAGCCGGCCCAGGCTGCGAAATCCGACATCCTCATCCTCGCCGGGCGGATTGAGCAGCATCAACAGCGCGGGCAGCATGGTGATCGACAACAGAAACGCCACGATCATGCCGACGCCGGCGACCTTCCCCAGTTCGGCGACGCCGGTATAGGTGGTGGGCAGGAAGGAGAAAAAGCCTGCCGCCGTCGCGGCCGATGCCAGAGCCAGGGGTACGCCGACGCCGCGTCCCGTCGCCGCCAAGGCTTTCGCCAGATCGTCATTGCGATGGCGCTCGCTGCGGTATCGCACCGAAAACTGAATGCCGAAATCGACCCCCAATCCGACGAACAAGGCGATGAAGGCGATGGAGATGATGTTGAAGACGCCGACCAGCGTGAGTCCGACGCCCATGGTGATGGCCAGGCCCACGAACAAGGTCACCAGGATGGCACAGATGATGCGGAAGCTTTTGAGCGCCA
>CBHTTW010000283.1:0-4088 GCA_966096025.1 uncultured Alphaproteobacteria bacterium
GCACCCGTAGCTCAGCTGGATAGAGCACCAGACTACGAATCTGGGGGTCAGGAGTTCGAATCTCTTCGGGTGCGCCATTTTCTTTGTCCGCGAATGCGGACAAAGAAAATGGTGCAGGCAAGCCCGCCCGCGCGACAGCGACTTGAGGGCGGGCGCGCCCGGGAAGTCCCGCACCACCCTTCGACACTTAGTGAAGTCCGCGAATGCGGATGAAGGAAATGGCGCAGGCAAGCCCCCCGCGCGTCAGCGACTTGATCCCGGCCGCGCCCGGGAAGCCCCGCGCCGGTTACAGCAATTTGGCGTCCGCTTTGCAGACGAACGGCGCAGTCAAGCGCCCATAGGCGGCGCTAGCGCCAGCGTCGCGTGCCGCCGTCATGGTCGCGCAGCCCGGAAAGTCCCGCACCACACATTCTGCCGGATCAGGTCAGGCAAAAGACAGCGCTGCCAATCAGGTCATTCTTCATCGCCGATAGCTCTGAGCTTATCGGCATCGAGAATGCGCATGACGTCGCGATCATACTCAATCACGCCAAGCCGGCGCAGGCGGTCCAATGTCCGGTTCACATAGACGGTTGTCAGGCCCACCGCGTCGGCCAGATGCTCCTGCCGCACCGGAAAATTGAACTGACCGCCCTTGCTGAGTCCTTTGCTCTTAAGGCGATGCTCAAGCTCGAGCAGAAGATGCGCCAGCCGGCCCAGGGCGCTGCGCCTGCCGATGTCCGCGAGGCGGCCGTAACTGGTCGTGACATTGTCACGCAGATAAGCTTCCAGCTGCGCCTTCTGCTCCGGAGAACTGTAAACCAGCGCCACCATGTCCGGCAGCGAGAAGGCGCACACCGTGATCTATCTCCGGATATTGAAGGATGGGCTGAGCCAGCTCAGCCTGTCGGGCAGGCTCAGATCGCCGTGGGAGGTGGTGGTTACCTATTCCGATCCCGACAATCCCGACACCACTTTCTCCCTACAGCCCGCCAACCGGCTGCACGGCGCCATCGAGCTGCAAGGTCTTCAATGCGATATCGGGGAGATTGCCAAAACCATGGATTCGTTCATGGAAGCCGGCGCTGATGCCTTGGCCCGGAACAAGAGGCCTGGCTGAGTTTGGCAATTGCTTGGGCGACCATTTTTCACAGAAGCGTGCTGTTGAATCCCTGCATTGGGTTCGTGACGGCAGGTCCGAAAGGCGGCGATGCGCGCCCGGCGGATAAAAAAATCACCGGCCAGTGTCGGTTTCCCGAAATCCGTTTCGTCGTTTGGGTATTAGGCTGATGCCAAACCCAGGAGACGGCGATGCGTGTGATGGTGTTCGTAAAAGCGACCGAAGACAGCGAAAAGGGCTTTGTCCGCACGCCCGAGACGGACGCTATGCTCAAGGCCATGGGCAAGTTCAATGAGGAACTGCAAAAGGCCGGCATCCTGCGCTCGGCCGACGGCCTCAAACCCTCTTCGAACGGCAAGCGGATTGCGTTTGACGGCCCCAACCGGTTGGTGATTGACGGTCCGTTCGCCGAAACCAAGGAGCTGGTTGCTGGCTTCTGGCTCTGGGAAGTCAAGGACATGGACGAGGCGGTGGCCTGGGTAAAACGCTGCCCCAATCCCATGCCGGGACCCAGCGAGATCGAAATCCGGCCGTTATACGAGATGGCCGATTTGCTTTGAGGATTTGACGCCTTCGCGGGCGGTATCCCGGCCATCCATCTTGACAGGCTACGCCGCCCCTTCTTTGCTGGCCGCAATAGAACCCGACGGAGGAAAGCCATGTGCGATGACTTTATTCACCCCGGCCTGGTCAGCGATCCCCGGCTTTCGCGGCGCAGCTTTGGCCTGATGACGGCCGCGGCCGCCGGCGTCGCAACCTCGCCCGCTCTGGCGCAATCCAATGTGGTGGAGAAAGACGTTGCGGTAAAAACCCCCGACGGCACCTCCGACTCGGTGCTCTATCATCCGGCGGGCGCCGGAAGCTGGCCGGCGGTCTTGATCTGGCCCGATATCATGGGCCTGCGCCCGGCCTTCCGCGATATGGGCCGCCGTCTGGCCGGTCAGGGCTATGTCGTGCTGGTGGTCAACCCCTTCTACCGCTCGGCCAAGGCGCCGGTGATCGGCGACAATTTCGATTTCGGCAATCCCGAACAGCGGGCCCGGCTCACCGGCTATCGCAATGCCATGAGCGATGAAGGTGTCGACAAGGATGCTCAGGCCTATGTGGCGTTCCTGGATGCCCAGCCGCAAACCAACAAGGTGCGCAAGGTCGGGGTGCAGGGCTATTGCATGGGCGGCGCGCTGTCCTTCCGCACCGCGGCGGCGGTTCCGGGCCGCGTTGCGGCGGTGGGCAGTTTCCATGGCGGCAATGGGCTGGTGACCAAAAATCCCAACAGTCCGCATCTTCTGATCGAGAAGGCTAATGCCGGCTATCTGGTCGCCCATGCGCAGAATGACGACGCGCAGAATGTGCAGATGAAGGAAGATCTCAAAGCGGCCTTCGCTTCGGCCGGCCGCAGCGCCACGGTCGAGGTCTATCAGGCCAATCACGGCTGGTGCGTCAAAGGCGGCCAAGCCTATCACGAGGCCGAGGCGGAACGGGCCTGGGCGGCGTTGAATGTGCTCTACGGGCGCATGCTGGGCGGCTGACCCGATTTAGGGCGCCGGTTCGCCCGTCGCCTCGATCAACAGGCGCACGAACTCCTTCATCTTGTTGCCGTCGATCCAGCGCACCACGGCGACGATGTCGTGTTGATAGTCGACAAAGATGATGTTGGCGCCATCGCCATTGAAGGACAGGCTGTCTTCACGCGCCGCCGGATAGGTTTTCTTGCCGGTGTTCAAAAACCAATTGCAGAAGCCGTAATTGGGATTGGGACCGGTGGGTGTCCTGGCCATCGCCACCCATTTGTCCGACAGCACGGCTTTGCCGTTCCATTGGCCTTTGTTGAGACCCAAAAGGCCCAGCCGTGCCTGATCATAGGCGGTCAGGAACATGCCGCCACCCCAATGGCCGCCGCCGCTCACCACTTTGGTGCGTTTGCCGTCGATGGTGGTCCAGCTATTGTCATAGCCTTCCCAATGCCAGCTGTCCGACATGCCGATGGGATCGGCGATATTTTCCTTGAGCACTTCGGGCAGCGGGCGCTTCCACAAATGGGTGAGGGCCAGCGCCAGGGCATTGACCCGCACGTCGTTATATTTCCACGCCTTGCCCACCGGTGGCGGACCCTTGGCCAGTTCGCTCCACGGCTTGCCTGCTTCGGGGCGGTCCGCCCACCAGGGCTTGCCCCACAGGGTGCCGATCCAGCCCGATTGCTGGCGCAGCATGTCGTTCCAGGTGATCGGCTGGTTGTGCGCCAGCATGTAATCGGGCGTCGGGCGCACATAATCGATCACGCGGTCGTTGATGTTCTTGATCATGCCCTTGTCGAAGGCCACACCCGCCACCGAAGACAGGAAAGTCTTGGTGACCGAGAAGGTCATGTCGACATCCTTGGTGCGGCCCCATTCCGCCACGATCTTGCCGTGACGGATGATGATGCCGTTGGCAGGGGCGTGTGCTTTGAGCGGACCAATAGGCGTGGAGTAAGCTTCGCCGGCATATTTCAGCGGCACCGAAACCCGCAAATCGCGGATGTCGGCCGCCTTGGCCAGTTCCGGCGGATATTTCAGCTCGGCGGAAATCGCATAGTCGATCGCCGCCTTCAATTTGGCGGGGTCGAACTTTGCCTGTTCCGGCGTTTGCCTGGCCCAGCCATCACCCTTGGGCGGAAAATAATCCGCAGCATAGACCGGAGAAAGACTGAGAAGTGCCGCGCCCAAAAGCGCAATGGTCAGGTGCCGCATGAATTGCCCCTCTTTTTTTTGGAAGCTTCCAGCCGTAAGGCGCTTTTGTCAATTTGCCGCGCGCGCGCCGCGCCGCACAAAAACATCGCCGAATACAAGCGTGCCGGAATAAGCTACAACCGCCCTCAATAAAAACAGCCAGGGGATCGTTATGTCATTGTCCTTCGACCGTTCCGCGCAGCTGATCGCGGAGGCCGCGAACACCATCGCGGGCGGGGTCAACAGCAATTTCCGCGTCGGCATGGCGGGCGGGCCGTTGG
>CBHTTW010000284.1:0-4076 GCA_966096025.1 uncultured Alphaproteobacteria bacterium
TTCTACGACAAGATGATCCGCTCCAAGATCGCCGACATGAAGAATATCGGCGGCGGCAATTCCGGCTCCATCACCGCCGCCCAATTCCTGCTGCGCTTTATTGAAAAAGGCACGGTCTGGGCCCATCTGGATATCGCCGGTGTCGCCTGGCAGGACGGCGAACAGAAACCCACCATCCCCAGCTGGGGTACCGGTTGGGGGGTGCGGCTGCTCAACCGGCTGGTGAAAGAGGATTATGAGAGTTAGCACCTGCCTCACCTTGATTGCATTTGTCTTTGTGCAGCAGTTGCCTTCACCGGTACTTGCGCAGGTGTCTCAGCTTTTTCCTGCCAGCAACGGAACGATATTACCCGGAAAGAAAGCGCTTACTCTCGTTCATACTTGCAGCCGGGGAAGTCTGGAAGGTGTGCAGGGGACTTGGACGCCAACTTCAAGCCAAATAGCAGATTTGGAAAAGGATTTACCAGGAAGCTTCCGTATTGCTCGGAAGGCATGGGCGCAAAAGGTGCGCGGCTGGAAAACAAATCTAAAACCAGACGAGGTTGATCGGAATCCAGCGCCTTTTTTCCGACAATATGGCGGGCTGCTTATCGCCGGCCGCAAGGTCATATACGTCAATGCTTTTCGTGCTCCACCATGGGGCCTGAAGGATTGGCGGTCGGAGGCATCCGATATTTGTGATGGCGGAGCTAATTTCTTTGGCGTCGGCTATGACGCCGAGCGCAAGGCTTTTGGGACATTTGCCTTTAATGGGGTCGGATAGTGCCTGAAACACTCTTCTATCATCTGGAGCGCCGGGCGCTGGAGGACGTGCTTCCCGGCCTGGTGGAAAAGTCGCTGCAGCGGGGCTGGCGGGCGGCAATCAAGACCGATTCGTCCGAACGTTCCGATGCGCTCGACAGCTTGCTGTGGACCTATGACGACCAGTCCTTCCTGCCGCATGCCCAGCAGGGCGATGGCGATGCGGCGGCCCAGCCGGTCCTGATCACGGTGGAAGAGGGCAATCCCAATGCCGCCCAGATATTCTTCTATGTCGGCGGTGCCATGCCGGGTGATTGGAAGGGGCTTTCCGATCTCGCCAGAATCGTCTTGTTGTTTGACGGCCGGGACAGCGAGGCTCTTGCGGGCGCGCGCGCGGCATGGAAAGAGGCGAAGGACGCCGGGCATGACGTGACCTATTGGAAGGAAACGCCGGCCGGAAAATTTGAGAAACAGGCATAGGCAGGACACCTGGTGTCGGGGTTTCGAAGTTCGCATTATCATCTATATATGGGGCTCCAGGCGAACTTCGAAACCGGAACGACACCAGGAATCAATAAAGTGCTAGTGTCCTGCGATTCCGAAATTCGCCCGGCGCTGGATATAGGGATCATGCGAATTTCGGAATCGGGACACTAGCGTGGGCTATTTCAATGCTTGGACCATCGGCAGCCTGCTCATCAGTCTGGCTGTCGCCTATCACGCCATCCGCAACGGCAAGTCGCCCATGTGGCTGATGGGTCTGGCGCTGGGATCGTTCCTGTACCCGCCGCTCGGCACCATCGCGATCTGGCTTGGCTATCTGTTTTTTGCCGTGATTCCCGACCTGCTGCGCTCCTCTTCCGCCCGCCGACTGGCCGACAATGTGGTCAACGTCGCCGATCCGGGGCGGGCCTATCGCGAAAAGCTGCGCAATGTCGAACTGGTGGGGTCGGTGGATTCCAAGCGGGCGCTGGCCGAGGAGTGCATCCGCACCGGACGGTTTGCCGACGCCATCGAGCTTTATGAAAGCGCCATGCAGGGTCCCTTGGGCGGCGCCGATCCGACTTTGCTGAAGGGGCTTGGGCGTGCCCGGATGCTGTCGGGCCAGGGCGCCGAGGCCGAAGCGCTGTTCGTGCAGTTGAAAGAAACCGATCCCGCCGCCTTCGATTCCGATGCCGAGCTGGATTATGCGCGGTCGCTGGCGCTGCAGGGCAAGAATGACGAAGCGCTGGCGCAGTATGAAAAAGTCGTGGCGCGCTATCCCGGCGAGGAAGCGCGTGCCCGTTTCGGCCTGTTGTTGGAAAGCTTGGGCCAACACGCCAGGGCGCAAGGCGTGTTCCAGGAAATCCTGGCTTCGGTCAAAGGCGCGCCGTCTTACTATCGCTCACGCCAGCGCGAATGGGTATCTATCGCAAAGTCTCATTTGAAATGACTTTGCGCGGCGCCACCGCGTAGAAGCAGGCGCCGATGATATTCACGATCCCCAGGCCGATCAGGCCGGCGCCGGAAAAGCCGAACGCGACATCCAGCCAGGCACGCAGATTGGGGGCGACAAAGCCGCCCAGATTGCCGACGGCGTTGATCAGCCCAATGCCGCCCGCCGCCGCGGCGCCGGCCAGAAGACTTGTCGGCATGGTCCAGAACAGAGCCGGCGACACGATCAGGCCGGCGGCCGCCGCGCTCAGCGCCGCCAGCGCCAGCAGCGGCGATCCCGCCACCGCCGACAGGGCCAGCGAGCAGCCCGACAGCGCCAGGATGATGGCGCCCACCTCGCGCGCATTGCCGCGCCGGTCGCACCAGGGCGGAATCAAGCTCACACCCAACAGGGCGCAGGCCCAGGGAATGGCGCTGACCAGGCCGACCTTCAGCCCCATGCTGCTGCCCATCAAAAGTCCGATCTGGCTGGGGAGATAGAAAGTCAGGCCGTAAAAGCCCATCTGCAAAAGAAAATAGGTCAGCGCCAAATGCAGCACGCGCGAATCGCGCAGCGCCGCCAGCACGGAAGGATGCTCGCGGCTGGTATCGTCCTTGGCCAGTTCCGCGCGCAGCACGGTTTTTTCGTCGGCGGTCAGCCAATTGACGTCGTCGGGACGATCCTTCAGCAGGAACAATACCGCCACGCCGCCCAGCGACGCCGCCAGGCCTTCGATCAAAAACATCACCTGCCAGCCATGCAAACCAAAAGCATCATGGGCAACCAGGAAGCCCGATAGCGGTCCGCCGAAAGTCAGCGCCAGCGGCGCGCCATAATAAAACAGCCCGACCGAGCGGCCGCGCGAGGCGGTGGGATACCAGTAGGTCAAATAATAGATCACGCCGGGAAAGAACCCGGCCTCCGCCACCCCCAGCAGGAAGCGCACAAGATGAAACTGCGCCGGGGTCTGGACAAAGGCATTGGCCGCCGACACCAGGCCCCAGGTGATCATGATGCGCGACATCCAGCGCCGGGCGCCCACCTTGTGCAGGATCAGGTTGGACGGGACTTCCAACGTGGCATAGCCGATGAAGAAGATCGAGGCGCCGAACGCGAAGGCGGCGTCGCCTATGCCGACATCCGCCGCCAGGCCGGCGCGCGCGAAACCGACATTGGCCCGGTCCAGAAAGGCCAGGATGTACATCATCAACAGGGTCGGCATCAGATGCCGGTGCAGCTTTGGCACAATGCTGGAAAGCTGCGGCATCGGAATGGATCAATCCTGCTCGTCGTCGGCTTCGGTTTTTTTCGGCCGCGCCATCTTGGCCAGAAGCGCGGTTTCGCGGTGCCAGCGCTTGAGGGGCCGCGCCGGATAACCGCCCACCCGCTCGCCCGCCGCGATGTCGCGGGTGACGCCGGAGCGTGCCGCCAGCCGCGCGCCCGCGCCGATGGTGAGGTGATCGCTGATGCCGACCTGACCGCCGATCAACACCATCGGTCCCACCGTGGTCGAGCCGCCGATGCCCACCTGCGCCACCAGCAAGCTGTGGTGGCCGATCTGCACATTGTGGCCGACATGAATCAGGCTGTCGAAGCGCACGCCGCGTTCGATATGGGTGTCGCCGATGGCGCCGCGGTCGACGGTGCAGTTGGAGCCGAATTCGACATCGTCCTCGATGATCACCCGGCCCAGCTGCGGCACGCGCAGCAAGCCTTCCAGGCTGGGCACAAAGGAAAAGCCCTGATTGCCGATGGAATTGTTGGGGCCCATCACCACCCGCTTGCCGATCACCGCATGGGTGATGACGCAATTGGGGCCGATGGAACAATTGTCACCGATCTCCACCCCGCGCCCGATCACCACATTGTTGCCGATGAAGACATTGGCGCCGATTTTCGCTTGGGCGCCGATCTGCGCGCC
>CBHTTW010000285.1:0-4073 GCA_966096025.1 uncultured Alphaproteobacteria bacterium
TTATCCGACATGCCCTTTTGAGCACGCGGTTTTTTGGCGCGGGGAACCATGCCGTTATTGTGGGCCATGGCGGCAATATAGGACGCTCCGCCCGGTTTTTGCAGGGCGGCGGCGGGATTTTACGGCGAAAAATCCGTCAGACGGCGTCCCACCAGGTTTCGATCCGCTTGCGCATGGCGGCATCGGGCATCCGGCCGCGCCCGGCGTTGAGATTGTCCAGCATATATTGCGGCTTGTCGGTGCCGGGGATCACCGCCGTCACCGCCGGATGGGACAGGTTGTATTTCAGGAACAATTGCGCCCAGCTGGTGCAGTCGATCTCCTTGGCGAAATCGGGCATCGGCTTGCCCTGGACCCGGCGGAACATGGAATTGCGGCCGAAGGGCAGGTTGGTCAGCACGGCGCAGCCGCTGTCCTGGGCCAGGGGCAGCAGAACCTTCTCGGCGTCGCGGTCGCCCAGGGAATAATTGATCTGGAAGAATTCCGGCTTCTCGCGCCGCACCACCGCGGCCAGCGCCTCATAGGCGCTGTCGAAGCTGGAGGTGATGCCGTAATGCTTGCATTTGCCGGCGGCCTTCCACGCCTTCATCTGGGCGGTGGAGAAGTTGGGATTGTTGACGTTCCAGGCCTGCTGCAGGTCGATAGTGTCGGTGCCCAGCCGCCCCATCGATTGGCGCAGTTCGGTCTCGGCTTCTTCATGGCTGTCGCGGCTGCTGAACTTGGTGGCCAGGAACAGTTTGGGCCTGAGGCCGGTGTCGCCCACCACCAGCCCGACATTCATTTCCGCGCTGCCGTAACCGGCGGCGGTGTCGATCAGGCTGCCGCCGCCCGCCACCAGATTGCGCACCACTTGCTTGCGCTCTTCCAGCGCCGGGGAATTGTCCTCGAATTCGAACACTTGCGAAGTGCCGATGCCGATCACCGGCAGCATGAAGCCGGTCTGGGGCACCCGTCGTTTGAGGATCGGGGTGCCCGTTTGCGCATGGGCAGGCGCCATCAAGCTGGCGGCTGCGGCGGCGGCAAGAAGGGTGCGGCGGGAAAGGTCGGACATGGGGGATGCCTCCTTCAAGGTGATGGGGATTGCAGAAGACGGGCGCGTTTTTCCTGCATGCGGCCCAGGGCAAGACTGAGGCCGGCCCAGCCCAGCATGGCGGGAACGGTGACAGCTGCGATGGCCGGAACGCTCATCATCAGTTTCTTGGAAAGCAGGGCGAAGACCCAGGCCCAGCCGACATCGGCACCACGGAACAACACCCCGTCGACCACATTCTTGGCTTTGTATTTGTCTTCGCGGTCCGCGACGGTGAACAGAACCTCGCGCGCCGGATTGGAGAAGGCGAAATTGGCGGTGCGTTGCGCCGCCTGGAAGGCCATCACCACCACCAGCACCGGCGCCAGGTACATGGCGCCATAACCCAGCGCGAAGACCACCGGCAGGAAAGCGGCGGCAATACCGGTGCCGAAACGCTTGATCAGCCGCCCCGTAAGCGCCAGCTGGAACAGGATCTGCAGCGCGCCGGTCCATTGTTCGATGGTGGCGAAGATGCGGGTGCGTTCCACTGCGTCTGGGGTGGCGGCACTCACCAGTTCGGCCTGGGACAGATAAAGCATGCTGTTGCCCAGCGAGAGCAGGACCACCCACATGGCGATACCGCCCAGATAGGGCGATTTCAGGATGGCGGCGAACCCTTCAAAGGCGTTGCCGCCGATGGGCGGCGGCGACTGCGGCGTCTGATTGAAGCCGGCCGCCGCCGGGCCCAGCCGCGCGGCGCACAGGATCGACAGTTCGATCAGCACCGCCGGCAGCAGCAGCAGATTCACCGGCCCTAGCGGTTCGACCAACGCGCGCGTCACGGTCGGCCCTGCCAGTGCGCCCAGCGAGCCGCCCGCCGCGATGAAGCCATAGAGCCGCTTGCCCTGGTCGCTGCGATAGAGATCGGCGAGATAGGACCAGAAGACCGGCACCGCAAAAATGGAGAAAACGGTGATCCAGACGAAGAATATCTGGGAAACGGTTTGCTGCGCGATGCCGAATTTCAGCAGCAGCCAGAAGATCAGAATGTTGGCGGCAAAGAAGTGATAGACCAGCGGGATCAGTGTTCTGCGCGGCAGCCGCGCCACCAGCCAGCCATAGAGCGGGGCGGCGATCAGCATCACAAAGAAGGTGGCGGTGAACAGCCATGGCAAGGCGCGGGTGCCGCCGGTGATGCCGGCATTGTCGCGCAGCGGCCGCAGCACGTAATAGGCCGACAAGATCAAAAAGAAATAGGCAAAGGACCAGAACAGCGCGCGGCGCTCGCCCGGCTTGACCTCCACCACCAATGCCAGAATCCTGTCCAGCATTCTTCCCCGCCTTCTTGGCCGCCATCTTGTTGTTGTGGCCGCAGCCTAACCTCGGCGCGGCGCTTGCGAAAGACGGGTGGGCTTGCGAAACTTCGCGCCGGCGGGCGGGATTCGCCTTAATTACGGCGTTTTTGGGCGTGCGAGGGGACAATGCATCAACGCAACCTGTTCGAAACGGTGCTGGAACAGACGCTGTTCAAGTCGCGCTGGCTGCTGGCGCCCTTCTATTTGGGCATGGTGGCGTCCCTGATCATGCTTCTGGCCGCCTTTGTCGCCGAGCTGATCCATGCCTTTCCGGCCGCGATGAACCTGTCGCATGTCGATCCCGAACAGGTGATCCTGGCGGTGCTGGGCATGATCGACCTGTCGCTGGCCGGCAATCTGGTGGTGATCGTGATTTTCTCCGGCTACGAGAATTTCGTTTCCAAGATCAACACCGAGAATGCCGAGGACCGTCCCAGCTGGATGGGCACCTTGGATTTCTCCGGCCTGAAGATGAAATTGATCGGCAGCATCGTGGCGATCTCGGCCATCTCGCTGCTGCGCGCCTTTATGACCTTGACCGAGCATGACGCGGTGCTGGACGAACCGCGCCTGCGCTGGATGCTGATCCTGCATATGGCCTTCGTCGTTTCCGGTCTTTTGTTCGCCGCCATGGATTGGGTGGGGAACAGGGCGGAAAAGCCTCACGAACACTAAGTCGTTGCTCGCGCCCAAATAAAAAGGCCGCTCCGGAGAGCGGCCTTTTTTTCATTCCCGCACCAGATACCTCCCCCGCGCGCGCGTCAGCGCGCTCGCATTGGGGGAGGTGGCCGTAGCATCGCTTGCGATGCGTAGGCCGAAGGGGGTTACTTCGCCCCGGCGATCGCGTCGGCGGTGTCCTTGGCGGCCTTCTGCGCGGCGGCCAGATCGGCATTGCCCACCCCGGCCTTGGCGGAAGCGGCGATGGTGGTCAGCTTGGCCTTCATCGCGGCGTCGGCGGTGTCCACAATCGCGCCGGGACCAGCCTTGGCGCAGGGATTGCCGGCGGCGGCGTCAAAGCCGGTGCCTTCGGGACCGACCAGGCAATTGACGGCATGCTGCAGATGGCGATGCACCATGGCGATGTCGGTCTGGGTCGAAGCCATGCCGGCATGGGTCTGGGCGGTGGAAAGTTCACCGGCCAGATCGGCGAAGGCGGGCGTGGCCAACAGCGCGGCGCTGGCGGCGAGCAGGGCGATCTTCTTCATGGGGTTTCCTTTATGAGAATCGGGGCGTCCGTCCCAAAAGGGTCTGCGGACGCCCCAAAGCTTACTCCAATTGCGGGCAGTTGCCAGCCCGGGGCTACCAGATGCTGGCCAGATTGGCGCGCAATGCCTGGGCGGCAGGTCCGCCGGCAGGCACGGCATTGGCGTCCTTGTCCTGCTTGATGACGGTTCCATTGAAGGTCAGGCCGCCATACGCGCCGGTGCCCGAGGCCCAGACCACGATGTCGCCGCCATGAGCGGTGGTGGCGCCTTCGGCGGCGCTCGACAGGGTGACGACGGTGATGCCGGCGCCAGCGCCCAATTTGACCTCGCCCTTTTCGATACCGCGCAGGGCACGCTTGCTGTTGATGATGAACACCAGTTCCGCCTTTTCCAGTCCTATCTGCAGCCCGAAAGAGGCCGAGCCCATGTCATAGAAGCGCGGGGTACTCCAGCCTTTGCCGGTGCGGTGCAGCAACACGCCTTCGCCGCCTTCGGCGCCGA
>CBHTTW010000286.1:0-4071 GCA_966096025.1 uncultured Alphaproteobacteria bacterium
TTCCCCGGGGGTGAGCATGGCCGGATCGGCACAGGACCAGGAACAGGTTTTCGCCAAATGCGCGAAGCGGCTGATCCCCTTCATCATGCTGCTCTATGTCACCAATTACCTGGACCGGGTGAATGTCGGCTTCGCCGCCCTGACCATGAACAAGGATCTGGGTTTTTCGCCCACCGTCTATGGCTTCGCCGCCAGCATATTTTTTGTCAGCTATGCCATCTTCCAGATCCCGGCCACCGTGCTGTTGGAACGGATGGGGGCGCGGCGCACGGTATTTGTCATCATGACGGCCTGGGGTGCGCTGTCGGCGGCCAACGCCCTGGTGACCGAGCCGGTCCTGTTTTATGTGCTGCGCTTTCTTTTGGGCGTGGCGGAGGCGGGATTTTTTCCCGGCATCATTCTTTATCTGACCTTCTGGTTTCCCAAGGAATATCGCGCCCGCTTCACCGCCACCTTCATGATGGCGATTCCCTTTTCCTCGGTGTTCGGTTCGCCGCTTTCCGGCCTGATCCTGAGGAATATGGAAGCGGTCGCGGGTCTTCATGGCTGGCAATGGCTGTTTTTGATCGAGGGACTGCCCGCCTGTTTCCTGGCTTTCGCGGTGCTGAAATTCCTGCCCGACGGGCCCAAGGATGCGTCCTTCCTGTCGGAGGCGGAGAAGGCGACCATCGCGGCGCGGTTGGCGGCCGAGAAGTCTTCAGCGCCGACCAGCCTGTGGCCTGGGCTTTACGATCCACGCGTCTTGCTGCTGGGCCTGGTGGGCACCGGTATCGGCGCCAGCATTTTCGGCAGCCAGCTCTGGCTGCCGCAGATCGTGCAGGCGATGGGCTATTCCACCTTCGTCACCACCTGCATCGCGGCGCTGCCTTACGCGATGGCCATTCCCACCATGATCTTTGTCGGCCGTTCCAGCGACCGCAAGGGCGAGCGCATCTGGCATAATGTGTTGCCGCTGGCGATGTCGGCCAGCGGTTTCGCCATCGCGGCGACCGCGCCCAACCATTATGTGGCGGTGGGCGGGCTGATCATGGTGGTGGCGGGATTGATCGGCACGTATGGACCTTATTATTCGCTGGCCTCGTCCTTCTTCAGCGGGCCTGCGGCGCCGGGCGCCATCGCCTTGGTCAATCTGATGTGCACCGGCTTGGGTGGCTTTATCGGTCCCAATGTGCTGGGCTATCTGAAAGACACGACCGGCGGTTATGAGGCGGGCATGTTTGCACTGTCGGCGGGGCTGGTCGGCTCGATCATCATCCTGTTGGTGCTGGGCAAGGTGATGGCTGCGAAGCAAGCGCAGGCCGCGACAGCCTAACCCAGCAAGTGCCGCGCGTGATCGCGCCATTGGCTGGCCAGGCCGGGCAGGTCGGCCAGCCGCGCAATCTCTTCACGCGTGGCCTTGCCGTGATAGACGATTTCCACCAGCCGGGTGAAAGCGAAGTCGGGATTGGGACGCTCGTGCAAGGTCACCGCATCGCCCGGGCTGAGCGCGCCGGTTTGCAGCACGCGATAATACCAGCCGGACCAGCCGCTTTTCACCATCGCCTTGGGCAGGCGGTTGTTGTTGTGGCGGAGCGAGAATTTAAAGCAGGGCTGGCGCGGCTGGCAGACCTGGAGCAGGGCGGTGCCGATGGCATGGACATCGCCGACACAGATATCGCCTTCCGTCATGCCGGAGACGGTGAGGTTTTCGCCCATCGATCCGCCGGCGAAGGTCAGTGCGGGAAATTGCGCCGCCCAGCCGGGAAAATGGGAAGCGGCATAGGCATAGACGGCTTTTTCAGCCCCGCCATGCACGGAGAGGTCGGCTTGTTCGTCGCCGTCCAGATTCAACGGCCCCACCGCCACCGCCCCCTGGCGTTCGGTTTTGACAATGCCGCTGGGCACCTGTTCGGGCCCCAGCGGGGCGATATGCCCGGTTTGGACGGAGAGGAGAGTCGGCATCTGAGCAAACTACTGCGTTGACACATTGTCATGCAATTGCGGACATGGCACGCAAGCTATCCGGCGGCCGCAAAGGGCTGATTCCTTCACGGATATATAAGAGCAGGCGACGGAACTGGCGCGATGGGCACCCATCCCCTGCGCTGCGGAAAATTGATCGGAAGAATTGCAAAAATTTCATCGAATAGCGGTCAAGTGTGCCGTCGCGGCATGTTTAACCATCGATCCTGCGTTAATCCGATATTGAATCGTGCTGAAAAATTATCACTGATATTATGTCATGCACATTGCGCGTAAACATGGCGCGCTGATCATCGCCGCGCGTTGACACGCGATTGGCGTAAATCAAATGTGAAAATCATAGGGATGGGGCGAAAACGAAATGCGGAATGAATCCGCAGTCGACGCCCTGCAATGGGGAGTATCATGATCAGTATTTGTCGTTTTGCCGCCGCCGGCATCGCCGCGGCGTTTTTTGCTTCCGGATCCGCCTTCGGCGCCACCATCGTCTATGGCAGCCAGGCTTCGTTTCTGGCAGCCGTGGGAACCAGTATCACGGATAATTATTCCAATCCGGGCTATGTCCGCAGCTTTGGTCCCAATCCGCCGAATTTCATGACAGATGCCTACATGACGTCGGTCCTCAAACAGACCACGTATAAAGACACACAGGTTCCCCTGAACAACAATGAGGTGATCGGGCCGCTGGACGGCAGCGGCAATCCTTATTACTGCGCCGGTTGCAATGGCAGCGTCGATCTCGGATTCAAGAGCACCAGCCTGACCACCGGCGGCGGCGTGTTCGGCGTTTCCTTCAACTACCGCGATGGCGGCCTGCCTGGCGCGCCGAACAATCCGCTGTTCGACTTTTTTGTCACCTTCGGGGACGGAAGCACGGCGGATTATACGGTGCCGCAATCCGGTCCTCCGGGACCGTCCGGTTTTGCCCCGGATTTCTGGGGCATCACATCGGATCTGCAGATTGCCGATATTTACTTCGGCGTGAAGGGCGCCCCGTCCGCGTCGGCAATTTTCGCACTCGACAATCTGACCATCGCCGGAGCGAAGGTCGCGGCGCCGGAGCCGCTGACCCTGGGAATATTCGGCGCCGGACTGGCCGGTATGGTCGCGATGCGCCGCCGCCGGGTTCGCGCCAGTTAAATCCACTGCCGCCCTGTCATGGTGCCGAAATCGGCCATGACAGGGCGTCAGGATACCGCTACCATCTTCCCGCAGCCGCCTGAGAGCGGCGAATCGGGAGGGGCATATGGTTTCCAAATATTCGCGCCGTCATTGGATGGCGCTGTCCAGCCTGGGCATGGGCGGGCTTTTGGCCAGCGAGCGCAAAAGCTTCGCGCAGCCGCCGGTCAATACAAATGCCGCAATGGTCGAACCCGGCAAGCCCATCAAGATCACCAGGCTGGAAATCATTCCGGTCCAGTCGCTGCGCACCATCTTCATCAAGATGCATACCGATGCGGGTATCGTCGGCATCGGCGAAGGCACGGTGGAGGGGCGTATCGCCACGGTGGTGGCGGCGATCAAGCAGATCGAGCCCTATCTGATCGGCAAGGATCCGCGCGCCCCGGCACATCACGGGCAGGCGATCTACCGCCATGCTTTTTACCGCGGCGACATCATCCTCACCAGCGCGCTGGGGGCGGTGGATATCGCCATGTGGGACATCAAGGGCAAGGCGCTGGGTGTGCCGGTCTATGAGCTGCTCGGCGGGCCGACGCGCGATCGCATCCGCTGCTATGGCCAGGCCGAAAGCGTGGAAGACACCAAGACCCATGTGCTGGCCGAAGGCTTCAAGTCGATGAAGACCAGCGTCTCGACCACGCGGGGGCGACTGTCGCGTTCGTCGGAGTCGCCTTATTACGTCGACGGCTTTGTCGAGAAGGTGAAGGCGATCCGCGACCTGGTGGGACCGGATTTCGATATTGGCATCGAAATGCATGGCGAACATGAGCCGCCCGCCGCGATGCAGATCATCGCGGCGCTGGATGGCTTTCGCCCCTGGTTCTACGAGGAGCCGATCCAGTTCCAGAATCTGCACCTGATGGCGGAGATGGCCAAGAAGACCACCGTGCCCTTCGCCACCGGCGAGCGCATGGTGACCAAGTGGCA
>CBHTTW010000287.1:0-4055 GCA_966096025.1 uncultured Alphaproteobacteria bacterium
GTCTGGCAGATCCAGATGCCGCCCAGAAGCTGCAACTGAATGGCGTAAGAGGTCTGGAACAACAGCACGAAAAACAGCGCCCCCAATTTCAGCCCGGTTGACGCCAGTTTGGCGGCGCGCGCTTCCTGCTGCGGCGTGCAATTGGGCGCGATGAACTCCTTGTAGATATTGCGGGTGAACAGATTGCCGCTGGCGATCGCCATGATCGAGGCTGGCACCAGCGCGCCGATGGCGATGGCGGCAAAGGCGACGCCGGCAAACCAGGACGGGAACATGTGCAGGAACAGCGCGGGAATGGCGAAATTGTTGCCGAACTCGGCAAAGCCGGGCGCATATTCCGGCATGCCCTTGATGCCCGCCGACACCGCCGTGTAGCCAAGCAGCGCCAACAGCGCCAGCGCCAGTGAATAGATCGGCAACAGGATCGCGTTGCGCCGGATCGCCCCGCTGCTGGCCGAGGACAACAGTCCGGTCAGCGAATGGGGATAGAGGAACAGCGCCAACAGCGAGCCGACCGCCAGGCTGGCATAGGCGAAGCCCTGGCCCAGATTGTCCCCGGTGCCCGGGGTCAGCAGCAGCACTTTGGGGTCGATGGCGGAAAAGACTTTCTCATAGCCGCCCAGCTGCGCCGGGATCACGATGATCGCGGTCAGAACCGTGACATAGATCAGGATATCCTTGACCACGGCGGTCAGCGCGGTGCCGCGCAAGCCGCTGACATAGGTGTAAGCCGCCAGCACCAGGAAGGCGACCAGCAAGGGCAGGTTTGGAATGCCGCCCAAGGTGGTGGGAATGCCCAGCGCCGCGATCACCACCTGCATGCCGGCGAGTTGCAGGGCGACATAGGGAATGGTGGCGACAATGCCGGTCAGGGCGATCGCCAGCGCCAGGGGCCGGTTGCCGAAGCGGCCGCGCACGAAATCGGCGGCGGTGACATAGCCATGCTTGCGCGCCACGGCCCACAGCCGCGGAAAGCAGAGGAACAGCACCGGATACATCAGGATGGTGTAGGGCACCGCGAAGAAGCCGGTGGCGCCCGCCCCGAACATCAGCGCCGGAACGGCGATGAAGGTATAGGCGGTATAAAGATCGCCGCCGAGCAGGAACCAGGTGATCAGGGTGCCGAAGCTGCGCCCGCCCAGGCCCCATTCATGCACGCTGTGGAGATCGGCCTTGCGCCAGCGGGTGGCGACAAATCCCAGGCATGCCACCAGCACGAACAGCAGAAGAAAAACGGTCAGGGAAACAGGATTGGCGCTCATTTGCGGTTGCGCTCTTCATGAAGATAGACCGGCACGATGCAGAAGGCGCCCAGGACGGTCCAAAGCATCTGGTACCAGTAGAAAAAGGGAATGCCGAACAAAGTGGGCTCGATGCGATTGTACAAAGGCACCCACAACAGACAGGCAAAGGGGATCGCCAGGAAAAGATAGACGGGATGGAATTTCCCGCGCGGCGGTTTGTCTTGGTGCATCCATTCTCTCCGGCAACATTACGGCCCGCGCGATGTGTCTTCGCGCGGGCCGCAAATTCAGGTCAGTTCTTTTACTTCACTTCTTCGGCGGCACGAAGTCCTGGCCTTCGGGCGCCTTGGACGAATCCTTGGGTTCATAGCGGGTGCTGGTCATCGGGCCTTCGCCCACCAGCATCAGCACGACCGGCCCTGTCTCGGCCCTGGCGCCGTCCCAATGGATGGTGTTCTTGAGGTCGGTGACAAAGGTGCCTGCCGGGATCGGATACATCTTGCCGGGATCGTAATGGGTGCTGCTGGACACCCACCAGCTTCCCGACACGACATAGGCATAGCGATCAGTGGAATGGAAATGGGGCGTGGAATTGTGCCCCGGCTCCCACCGGATCAATACGCCATAGATGCCCGGCTTGCTGGGATCGCCGAACAGACGCGCGCTCTGCGAGCCCTTGCCGCCTTTCCAAGGAATATCCTTCCCGAAAATCATCGGGATATGCTTGGGGTCGGGCAGGGGATTCGACGTCTTGGGCGGCCCTTGCGTCAGCAATTGCTGCTGGGTTTCTGCTTGGGCCGGAACGGCCAGCAGCAATCCAGCGATCGCAATTGCATGACGCATGCGCGGGCCTTCGACTAACGCGGCGGGCCCGAGGGCTTGCAGTTTTCGTCCACCTGGGTGGTGAGGTTGGGACCGTTGCCGGACAGGATCAGCACGGCGGGTTCCTTCTCGCCGGTACGCGCGCCGTCCCAGTGAATGCCGTTCAACAGGTCGGCCGCCACCATGCCGGCGCGGACGGGATAGGTCAGGCGCTCGTCATAGACGCAGCTGGAGGAGGTCCACCAGGTGCCGGAAATGATATAGGCCCAGCGTACATTGTTGTGAAAGTGCGGCTTGGAGAAATTGCCGGGATACCACTTGTACATCACCATATAGGGACCCGGCTTTGCGGGATCGCCGAACAGGATGCAGGTCTCCTGCTTGCCGACGGCGCCGGTGCATTTGAAATCCTTGGGCAAGGTCGAGGTGACGCGGGTGGGATCGGGGACCGGCCCGATCGGATCGTTGACGGTGGTGCCGACCTTGGGATCGGTCTGGGCGATGGCGGCAAAGCCGGCGGCGCCGATGCCGGCGGCAACGGCCACGGTGAGGGCGTATTTTATGGCGGTATGCATGAGCGTCTCCCCTTGAGATTGGTTGGGGAGATGATGGCGTAAGTGCGTGACTCTCGCAACGCGGGGTTACGCCCGCGTTATCTTCGCTGGTGCAGCAAGCCTGGAATGGAAAGTTTAGGCGGTACGCTTGCCGGCAAAGACCAGACCGACGCCAGCCAGCACGGCGGCGATGCCGGCGGCGGTGGGAATCCAGACGGTATGGTTTTCCTCGGAATTGAGCTCAAGCGGTCCGATCTTTGCCACCCGCTCGGTCTCGGTCCAACTCACCCGGCTGAAGAACAGCCCGGCAATACCCAACACAATCAGCACGATGCCCAATGTCATGATCGGTTTCATAAAGTCTCCAAGGCTCAAATTCCTTGCAGAGACAACGGCAGAGACAGGGCAGGAGTTCCCGCGCCCGTCGCAAGACCGGCTAGGGCCTGGTTTGGGAGAGCAAGGGCCATTGCTCTATGGGAATTCTGGCGACCAGAACGGCCTGTCCCTGCGGTTGGGGTTGAAACACCAGTGTTTCCCCCTCCGCGACGGCGTCGACCCCAGACGCCGCCACGATATTGGGCGCATGGCTCACGATGATTGTATTGGTCCGGGCCGCCGGTGGCTCGGACAGTTTTTCGCGAAGCCAGGCGGCTTTGCCGGCGACGGCGTTCTTGTCCATGCTTTGGCCTTGGTCGCCCAGCTGAACAAAGGTCTTGGGCTCCCCCAAGCCGGCAAGGCCAACGGTTTGCCGGGCCCGATAGGTGGGGCTCGACAGGATGGCGGCGACGGGGATGCGCATGGTGCGGATCGCGCGCCCCATGGCCGCCGCATTTTCGCGCCCCTTGCCGTCCAGCTGGCGTTCCAGATTTTTGTTTTCGGGATCCGCGGTTGACGGTGTCGGCAATTGGGTCGGCGCGCTGGCATGGCGCGTCAAAAGGACATAGCCGCCGCCTTGCAGATGCTGCACAAGGTCTGCGCCTGAAAGCGTTTGCGCGGCGGCGGTGCCGCACACCAGGGACAGGACAAACGCGGCCGCCAGGGCTTTGAGCATGAGAGCCTTCACTTGCCGTTGGCGCTTCAGCCGGTCACACGGCCAAAACAGTCTAGGCTGCCGGCGCGTTTTTGTCTTGGCGTAAGAAGGTACGATCAGAAACTGGCGCGCAAGGTGGCGCCGAAACTGCGCGGGTCGGCCGGTGTTCCCAGCACCAGGCCGGAATTGCCCGCCTGGACCGTGACATTCTGCAGATAATGCTCGTTGGTGAGATTGCGCACCCAGAGCGAGAGATCCCATTCCTCGTTTCGCCATCCCAGGCTGGTGTGCAACAGGCTGTAGGCGGGCATCAGGGTGTAGCGGGAATCCGAAGGATCGCCATAGACCTTGCTGCGATAACTGTATTCGCCGTGCAGATAGGCCTGGCCGGAGAGATCGGCCAGA
>CBHTTW010000288.1:0-4051 GCA_966096025.1 uncultured Alphaproteobacteria bacterium
CGGTTTTGGGTATTGAGGCCGTCGCTGAACAGGATGATGTAGCGGGTGGTGTTGGATGGAAGCGCGGGCGCGTTATAGGCGCCGTTGGTGGTGATGGCCTGCCAACCGTGCGCCACGCCGATCGCCTGGTTGGTGTTGCCGTTCGCCTGCATCGCATCGACCTTGGTGGCGAGGACGGTCCAATCATATCCCAGCGGAGCGACATCGCCGGCCATGCAATTGGGCGTGGTAAAGCTTTCCGGCACGGTGATGGTGCTACCGGTTTTAAAGCGGGGATTGTCGGCCGGGAAGCTGGAAGAAATGCTGCCATTGCCGACGTCCAGATCCTGCGTACGGTCGGTCACGCAACCGCCCCAGCTGCTGTGCGCATTGGGTACCCAGGTATGCGTGTAATATTTGGCATTGCACTTCTTGCCGGAACCACTGCCGGAGCAGGTGCAATTCGTGTAGCCGGTGCAGGTTGCGCCGGAACCGCTGGAAACCTGCTTGGTCGAGCCGGTCGCAACGCTGTTGTAGCAACCATTGTAATAGCGATCAGCCCGGCCGGTATTGACGCTGCCGGAGTCATAGGTGGGGCAGATCATTCCGAGATAGGTGCCGCTGCTGGGAATATTGGTGGCGCTGCTGGAATTGTTCGCGGACGTGGTTTGGCAGCTATAGCCCTTTGAACCGCTGGTCCAAGGACACGCATCACCCGGCCCGATCAGGTCCGCGGTGACCGACGACAGGCCGGAATTGGCCGGCTGGGCTTCCCACAGGCTCCAATCAATCCAACTGGCGCCGACATTGGCGATGCCGACATCGACATTGCGGTTGAAAGGTATGATCGCGACCCGCACATCGCCCGCGGTGGCGGAAACCGCCTGCAACTTGGTCAGCATCGCCTTGGTGGAATCCTTGAGCTGCCAGATTTTGGTCGATGTGTTGGTGGTGTCTTTGCAGGGACCGGTGCTGTTCACCGGCTCGCACATGGAGCCGGAATTATCCAGCACCAGCGAGACCCACAATTTGGTTTGTCCCCACACCACGGTGGAAGAGGTCGAGACCGGAACCGCAGTGATGCCGGCCAGTTTCATCAGCACCGTGGGCATATTGTTGGTGGCGGAGAGAGTCACCTTTCCGCTGGCGTCATAGACCGGCGGATTGATCGTCACGGTGCCGTATTGCGACGTGTCCACCGTGTAATTGGCGTCGAAATATTTCTGCGCCAGGGTCTGGGCGGTGTTTGAATCCAATCCGGTGGTCGAACCGATCGCCAAAGCGGCGGCATCCAGCGACGCCGCCATTTGCTGGCGCACCATCATGGCGCGCGCGAAATCGAGGCCGGCGCCCGCGCCGATCATCAGCGGCACCAGCATGATGGCGAACATCATGGCGACATTGCCGCGCTTCGACCGCAAAAAGTCGCGCGCTATGGCGGCGAATTTCCGTGTGCTTTCCATGGGACGGCCCTCGTTTTCCGAGCCGCCAGTTTCCCCCGAAAGACGTGAAGATGCTGTTGATTTCCGGAAAGCCAGTAACGCAATCCTTAACGAAAAACCTCGAACCGTTAACGCAAGCGGCCAGCCGGCTGAAATCCTTTACCTCGCGTTACGACTGTAACGAGGTGCTTAACTTCCCGTTGAGGATGAAATCCTGTTTGGCTTCGTTCCGGCGCGGCGCGGCTTTAAAAATCGGCAAGCGAAGAGGCTGATCGTCGTGATGAATTATGCTCGCTTCAAAAGCTTTTTCCGGCGCGTGCGCGCCGACGACAAGGGTTCGGTGGCCATCGAATTCACGATGATCGCCCCCGTCTTCCTTCTGATGATGATGGCGACCATCGAGACGGGCGTGATCTTCTTTGCCCAGTCCGCCTTGCAGAATGCCGTGAACGATACCGCGCGGCTGGTGAAAACCGGCCAGAGCGCGTGCTTTACCAAGGACGCCAGTAACAATTGTTTGGGAATGACTGCCGACCAGTTCCGCAAGCAGATTTGCGATGAAGTCAAAACGCTGTTGCAAACCTGCGAGAAGGACGTCAACGGCAATAGCGACCTGCAATTCGATGTTAAGGCCTATTCGGCGGGCTTTGGCGGCGTGAGCAACGGCTCGCCGCTCAATGGCAGCAACGAATTGCCCAATTTGACCGATTTCAACACCGGCGCCGCCTGCGATGTGGTGCTGGTGCGCGCCTTTTATCGCTGGCCGGTCTTTACCCCCGGCCTGGGCTATTTCCTGGCCAATATGAGCGGCCAGAACCATCTGCTGGCCACTGCCGCGGCGTTCCGCAACGAGCCCTATGTGAACAATGTAGGAGGCTGCTGATCATGCTGCTCGCCAAGGCCCGAATTTGGATTCGCGCGCGCAAGACCGCGCGCCGCGCCGCCAATGAAGACGGCACCGCGGCGGTGGAATTCGCCCTGCTCCTGCCCGTCATGATCACCTTGTTTTTCGGGGTGGTGGAAAGCTCCATGGCGCTGATCTGCCGCTCCGACGTCTCGATAATGGCCGCCACGGCGGGCGATCTCATCGCCCAGGCCAACACCGCCACCACGGCGGACCTCAGCAATATCTATAGCGCCGCCGGAACGGTGCTCTATCCCTATTACAATCCGTCCGTGGTCGGATCGCAGAAGCCGACCATCCGCATCACCGCCGTCAATGATGACGGCAGCGGCGCCGCCACTGGCAATAAACTGACCGGGAAAGTGGCCTGGACCTGCACCCAGGCCGGATCCGGCACGCTGACCCCGGCGACACGCGCTGTGAACGAAACCGTGACCTTGCCGCAGCCTTTGATGACCGACAAAGGCAGCATCATTATTGCCGAGATCGCCTATAGCTATGCCTCGCCGACCACCAAGGTGATTACCGGGCCGATCAATTTCACCAACAATTTCTACGCCAAGCCGCGCCGCGTCGCGCAGCTTGCTGCCCCCGCCAGCTGCCCTTAGATCAGCGCGGCCGGATAAGGCCTTCCTGCGCCACCGAAGCGACCAGCGTGCCGTCACGCGTATAGAGAGCGCCGCGATTGAAACCGCGCGCGCCGAAGGCCGAAGGACTGTCCTGGGCATAGAGCAGCCAGTCATCGGCGCGGAAGGGGCGGTGAAACCACATGGCGTGATCCAGGCTTGCCACCTGTATGTCGGAGAAAATGCTCTTGCCGTGCGGCAAGAGCGAGGTGTCGAGCAGCGACATGTCCGAGACATAGGCCAGAAGCGCGCGGTGGATGTCGCCGTCGTCCGGCACCGCGCCGCGTGTCTTGAGCCAGATGTGATCGATTCCCGCCCGGGGCGGCCGGTCGCCCGAATTCCCCAACAGCCCACTGCCCAAGACGGACCGCATTTCAAACGGGCGGTCGCGCGCCACCCACTTGCGGATGTCGGGCCGAAGATCGGGATCGCGCAACAATACTTGTTGCTCGTCCTCCAGCGATTCCGGATCGGGGACCAGCGGCATGGCGGACTGATGCTCGAAACCGCCTTGAACTTTCTGGAACGAGGCCGCCAGGATGAAAATCTGGGCGTCTCGCTGCAGCGCGACCACCCGCCGGACGGAAAAACTGCCGCCGTCGCGGGAGCGATCGACCTGGTAGCGGATCGGGATTCTGGGGTCGCCAGGACGCAGGAAGTAGGCGTGGAAGGAATGGCAGGGGCGCCCCGGTCCCACGGTGCGCGTCGCGGCCACCAGCGCCTGGGCCAGAACCTGTCCGCCGAACACACGCTGGACCGTCTCGTCCGGCGAAATCCCAACGAACACGTCCTCTTCGATTTTCTCCAGGTCCAGCAAAGCCAGCAGCCGGGCTAAGGCATTCTCAAGCATTTGCGCCCCGTTTGCGACGGAAAACTCAATTATCTATTTGATATCATTACGTAAAATACAAAACCAGCCCACCATCTGCGGCGTAATGGCTCTCCTTCACTGAAAAACTGTCAGTGAGCAGGGTTGTACGCTTGGAACAATTCTCACTTCCGACTGTTGCCAGTGAGTCACATGACATGAATAAAACCTTGGAATGCGAGCACTTTTCTGCCGCAGAGCAGCATCTGCGTTGGAGACAAATCGGGGAACC
>CBHTTW010000289.1:0-4041 GCA_966096025.1 uncultured Alphaproteobacteria bacterium
CCGGCAAGCGGACGCTCGCATTGATCCCGGCCACCTTCCAAACGCATTTCTTGGCGCGCTTTAACAAGTTGCCGGACTGGGAAAGAGCACTCGTCCTGTCGGCGCTGCTTCGTGCCTGCGATTTACTGGCTGCCGCGCCTGTGGTCGTTTGAGTCTCGAAACAAGCCGAGCGACGCTCCAGGATCGCGACGGTTAGAAGAGAATCCCCAAAGGGAATCTCATTGCACTGGCTTGAAGGCAATGTCGATTCCAGTTGTGGCCACTGACGTCTCCCCATACGGTCACCGCTGAAATGCAAAAAGGTGACCTATGCATACCGTGGGAGTGCTCCCCGCTCTGGGATTTCTTATCGTAGCCACTGCCTTAGAGGTGAGCGGTGATGCAATTGTTCGAATGGCTCTGCTAAATCATTCTGGAGTGACTGCGGCACGCTTTGGCCTGTTCGCCCTGGGTGCCTTACTGCTGTTTGGTTATGGTACCTTTTTAAATCTCGCACCTCTTGAGTTCGGCCAAGTCGTAGGGCTCTACATCGCTACGCTGTTTGTCATGTGGCAGATCATTAATTTCATATTCTTTCGCGCGCTCCCTACCACCCCTATCGTCCTGGGAGGGGCACTGATCGTGGCGGGAGGGTCGCTGGTGTCTTTTTGGAAGGGGTAGTCACGGCCAAGGAGCAATGACCGCTTTTGGCGCAAAGCGGACATAAGCCCACTAGGCAGTTGTGCCTGCAAGTTTCCTCGGCGAAAATGCCAAATTGTGATGCCAAGCGACTTGGTATCCACGCTCAGAAGCTCGATGAGACGTCGGGTAGTCTTCGGGTAGCGGGCTAATTGGGCGTTATGTTGATCAAGAGCCACGCAATTTCTTCCCGAACGCGTATTTTAAGTCCGGTGCGTCTACCAGTTCCGCCACGGGGCCCTTGAGGTGGATCAATACTGAAGACCACCGGCACGTGCAAATGACCGGTGGTGCCGGGCGAAGGACGCGCTATCCTCCCCTGTGAGATGCGCTTGGGGAGAACGGTCATGAAGGGGATATTTCTATCAGCGGCAATCGTCGCGCTGTCGCCGGGCGCCGCGCTGGCGGCGGACTATACCGGCACCTGGGAGCTGGCAGTGCGCGAAGCCGGCGGCAAGAACTATTATCTGCCCATGACCGATGGCCGGCTCTCGATCGAGGCCGGCGGCCAGTCCGCCAGTTTCAATCGCCTGACCTTCGCCGGCAGGCTTGAGAAAGACGGCCTGCATTTGGCCTGCCGCACCCCGGCAAAGCCGTGCGGCGAGCTGGTGCTGCAATTGACCGGCGAAAAGCTGACCGGCACGGGCACTTTGCTTGATGGTGACGGGCTGGCGCGCCCGGTCAGTGTGTCGGGACAGCGTCCGGCGCCGCGGCGCGCGCCCAAAAGCTTCGATTATGCGCCCGCCGAATTCCACAATGTCTATTCGCCGGATTTCAAGCCGGTGTTGCGCCTGCAGCCGGGCGATCGCGTGCGCACCAGCACCCTGGACAGCCGCGGCCAGGACAAGAACCTCAAGCCGCTGGCGCCGCGCGGCAATCCCCTGATCGGGCCCTTCTTCGTCGAAGGCGCGCTGCCCGGCGATACCTTGGTGGTGCATCTGGACCGCGTGCGCACCAACCGCGACACCGCCTATCAATCCAACCTGATCGCCAACACGGCGCTGGAAGCCGGATATCTGCGCAGCATCGCCGGTCTTGAAGGCGGCTTTGCCACCTGGAAGCTGGATGCCGCGGCCGGCACCGCCAGTCTTGTCGATCCCAGCGGCAAGCTGAGCGGCTACACCATCAAGCTTGATCCCATGCTGGGTTGCATCGGTGTGGCGCTGCCGCGCGATGAGGTGTTGGGCAGCGGCCATCTTGGCCCGTTCGGCGGCAATCTGGATTCGCCGCAAGTGCGCGAGGGCGCCACGCTCTATATCCCGGTCTTCCAGCCGGGCGCGCTGCTGTTCATGGGCGACGGCCACGCCCAGCAGGGCGATGGCGAATTGCCGGGTCAGGGTCTGGAGACATCGCTGGATGTGGAATTCCATGTCGATGTCATTCCCGGCAAGGCGCTTGGCCAGCCGCGGCTGGAAAATGCCGACTATCAGATGATCATGGGAACCGGCGTGACATTGGACGCAGCGATGCGAAGCGCCACCACCCAGATGAGCCGCTGGCTGACCGAGGATTACGGCCTCACCCCGCACGATATCGCGCAGGTGCTGGGAACGGCGATGCAGTATGAAATCGCCGAGGTGGTCGACACGGAATACAATGTCGTCGCCAAGCTGCGAAAGGATGTGCTGGCCAAGATCCGCAAATGACGGGCCTGGCGTATGACCGGTTCACGTCTCGGCCAAAGGCGCGGCCGACAAACCTGCTTAACCCGGCTTGGCGGTCATCAGATAGATCAGGATCAAGACGCTCACCGCGCTCACAGCCGATGCGATGCGGTGGAGCGGCGATTGCAACAGCGCGTTCAGCTCCGTCCCGCCTGATGCCGATGCCGCGATGACCTTTGCCTGCCAGGGGCTGTGCAGCAGAAAGCCGGTCAGGATCAGCACCGCGAAAGCGATATAGGAATAGACCAGCCAGGGTGTGGACAGATCCAGGCCATAGGCATGCGCCAGGCCCGCACCCAGCAGTGCCGTCAGCAGCCAAAGGATGCCGCCGGTCATCGACAGCGGCCGCGCGGCGGTGAAAGCGGTGTGGATGATCTTGGCATCGCCGGACGCCGCCACCCGCCCCAGCAGAATGGAAATGCCCGCGGTGAAGGTGAAGGCGAAGACGAACAGCAGGATATGGAAAAAAAGCAGAAGTTCGATCATGCGCTTGCCTCTTTGCGCCATGCATGGGCCGGTATGAAAACCGGCGCGATGGCGGCGATTACCAAAATGTGCCAGATCGTCAGTTGGTGCATGGGCCGGGACGCTAGACCGGCGCTTGCCCCGCTGCAATCATCTTTCAGGGTGTCATGGGCACCATCGTCGGCAGCGCCGGGTTGATCAGGTTGTTCGCATACTGGTGCCCATAGGCCGGCCGTTGTTTCCACCCCGGCTTGCAACCGCATTCCGCCAAGAACTTCCACTGAATATCATTGGCTCTCGCTCTGACCTCGCGGTCGGTGACGCGTTTGGCGTCGCGGTCCGCCGCCAGCGCCTGCATGTCGGCGGCGTAGGTTTCAAATGCGTCCATCTTGGTCAAAGCGATGGTCCGGGCAAAGCTGCGTTCGGCGGTCAACTGACAGGCCTGCCACTGGGCATAGCTGTTGAATTCTTTTGCGCTCCATCTGGCTTTGCAACCGGCAGTTTCCTGCTGCAGGCCGGCGGCAGCTTTAGGCATGGCGGATTTGTTGTAGGTGTCGGCGCAGCCCGCCAGCGTCAGCGCGGAAACGGCGATTGTCAGAATGCGGCTCATGCTTGCGCCTCCCATTCCTCGATCAGCTTTGTGATACCACAAGTTTCAGTCGGTCTGGCCTTGGGGTCCTTTAGGCATGTTAGGAAGGTAGTCCATACCGACGAGTGAGGACTACGGCTACGATGGCGAATAGCACAGCCGCTATCCTAAGGGTGTGGTTATCGGTGACAGTAGCGGACACCCCCAGTCCTAAAGCGAGCCCACAACTACCCATCGCCAAACGGCGAAACACGGAATCCATCGAATACCTCCCGTATATAGTGGGACCTTAGGCCCCTCCCATAATCCGAGCAACTTGCCGACATTTCAAACTGCACCAGTGCCCAAGCGCGGGCAGCAATAGAATAAGTCATTGAACTATCTATATAAAAAAACGCATACTAAACCTCAGGTTGCATGCGTTTGACATGCCGAAGTCGCTGCATATAGTGCGCCGCTTTCCGGCACCCCGCCGGTCCGAAATTCATTGAAGAAGACGAAAGAGACCGATGAGCAAGCGCGCAAATTCCAAGTACAAAATAGATCGCCGCATGGGCGAGAATATCTGGGGCCGCCCCAAGAGCCCCGTGAACAAGCGCTCTTATGGTCCGGGCCAGCACGGCCAGCGCCGCGCCAAGAAGCTCA
>CBHTTW010000290.1:0-4026 GCA_966096025.1 uncultured Alphaproteobacteria bacterium
TCATGGTGGCCAGGAAGCCGGATTTGGCGCGGCTGGCTTCCTCGGCATTGTCGCGGGCTTCGGTCAAAGCCTCTTCCAGGCTTTTGCGGTCGGTAATGTCGCGGCCCACGCTTTGCACTTCCACCAACCGGCCATGGGAATCGCGCACCGCGAAATCCTCCCAGGCGATCCAGCGATAACCATCGGCGGTCTTCACATGCTGGTCATAGCGGGCGCGGTACTGCCCGGATTCCAGAAAGCTTCCGAACACCGGCGCCCGGCTTTGGGGGTGCGGCTCCGGCGCAAAGGGGTAGCCCAGGGCGCGGGTGGGATTGAGGCCGAACAGGCGGAAGAAGGCGTCATTGCCATAGGTCAGGCGGCTTTGCGCATCGCGGCGGAAGATGGCGTCGCCTTGGGCATCCACCAAACCTTTGTAGCGCGCCTCGCTTTGATTGAGCCGGGCATTGATGGTGGCGGCATTCTTGAGCGACGCTTCCAGGCGTCCGGCCACGGTCTTGAGCTGGGCGGCTTGCCGCGACAGGGCTTCGCCGCGCCCGCGCGTGGCATGCAGGGTCTTGATCAGGAAGGCCAGTCCCAGCGCCAGCAGCGCGCCAAAACTGACCGGCGATATCCAGCTCAGGCGGCCGAGCAAAAGGATCTCGGCCAGCGCGACGATCAGGATCGCGCTCGCCAAGCCGCCCAGGACAAAGCGAAGGGACCGCAACATCGAAAAATATCAGCCTTTTGCCGGGTTTACGCCGCTTCCAGTGTGGCCCCTACAGTCTTCAGAAACGCTTAAGGCGCGGTTGCCTCATTTGCGTCCATGGCGCTTCCGGGAATGCCAAGATCAGATAAATATATGTGTATTTTCAATGGATTAGAAAGAATGCAGGGCGACTGTCACAAAAGCTTTGCAAGACTGTGATGTTCGTGGCGCGGAGGGAGTGTGAATTGCGCCCATCCACGACTCCCGGGGCCGTCTTTGACCGATATTAGTTTGAGCGAACCTGCCGCCCTTTCCGCCCGTGCCGAGACTGCCCGCCGGGCTGGGGCGGGCGATGTTCGTTTCCGCCTTTTGGCGCAGGGCGCGGCGCTTCTGGTGCTGCTGATTTTCGCCGGCGTCATCGCCTCGCTGGTGATCGGCGCGACCCCTGCCATGAAGGCCTTCGGGTTCAATTTTATTGTCGAAGAAGCCTGGCGGCCCACCCGCGAACATTTCGGAGCCCTGGCGCCGATCTACGGCACCTTGGTCACCAGTCTCATCGCCATGCTGATCGCGCTTCCGGTCGGCATCGGGATCGCGATTTTCCTGACCGAGCTTTGCCCGCGTCCGCTCCGCCGTCCCATCGGTATCGCCATTGAGCTTTTGGCGGGCATCCCGTCCATCATCTACGGCATCTGGGGCTTCTTCGTCTTTGCGCCCTGGTTCCAGCTTCATGTTCAGGAGCCGGTCGCCCTGGCCGTGGCGGATATACCGGTGCTGGGCACTCTGTTCGGCGGCGTCACCTTCGGCATCGGCACCTTCACCGCCGGCCTGATCCTGTCCATCATGATCCTGCCCTTCATTTCCGCCGTCACCCGCGATGTGCTGGAAACCGTGCCCAGCGTGCTCAAGGAAGCCGCCTATGGCCTGGGCTCCACCAGCTGGGAAGTGATGTGGAAAGTGTGCCTGCCTTTCTGTTCCACCGGGGTGGTGGGCGGCGCGATGCTGGCCTTGGGCCGCGCCTTGGGCGAGACCATGGCGGTCACCTTTGTGATCGGCAATTCGCACCGCATCGAATCCTCCCTGTTCGCGCCCGGCACCTCGATCTCGGCCGCCATCGCCAATGAATTCACCGAAGCCACCGGCGAACTCTATCGCTCGGCGCTGATCGAGCTGGGCCTGCTGCTGTTTGTGATCACCTTCATCGTACTGACCTGTGCCCAGTTGCTGCTGATGCGCCTGGAAAAGAGCAAGGGCAAATAGATGATCGCCAATTCCGCGCTCTATTTCCGCCGCCGCCTCGCCAACCGGGTGTTCGTCGTGCTTTCCATGGGCGCGGCCCTGTTCGGCTTGATGTGGCTGACGTTCATTCTGGGCGGATTGCTGGTCGACGGCACCTCCGCCCTGTCGCCCACGCTTTTCACCGAGATCACGCCGCCCCCGGGCAGCAAGGGCGGCCTGGCCAACGCCATCGGCGGCAGTATTCTGATGAGCGCCATCGCGGTGATCGCGGGTACGCCGATCGGGATTTTCGCGGGCACCTATCTGGCGGAATATGCCCGCCACAGCAAACTTGCCTTTGTGGTGCGCTTTGTGAACGACATTCTTCTGTCGGCGCCCTCCATCATCATCGGCCTGTTCATCTACGAAATCCTGGTGGTGCCGATGCGCCACTTCTCCGGCTGGGCGGGCGCCGCCGCCCTTACCGTGATCGTGATTCCGGTTGTGGTCCGGACCACCGAAAACATGCTGATCCTGGTGCCCAACGGCCTGCGCGAAGCGGCCAGCGCGCTGGGCGCGCCGCAGAGCTTTGTGATCAAGGCGGTGACCTGGAAAGCGGCGCAGGCCGGCATCATCACCGGCGTGCTTTTGGCGGTTGCCCGCATATCCGGCGAAACCGCGCCGCTGCTGTTCACCGCGCTGGGCAACAGCGGATGGAACTGGAATCTGGGCACCGCCATGAACGAGCCGATGGCCAGCCTGCCCGCCGTCATCTACGCCTTCGCCACCGGACCTTATGAGGACCAGCACCAGCTGGCCTGGGCCGGAGCGCTTTTGATTACCGCGACCGTGCTGCTGCTTTCCATCCTTGCCCGCACGCTTGAAAAGAAACGGACCTGATTCATGGATACCGCGCTTCATATGGCCGCCGACCATCACGCCCTGCCCGCGGACAAGGCCAAGGTCGAAATCAAGGATCTCTGCTTTTATTACGGCGCGTCCAAGGCGCTGAAGAATATCAGCCTGCCGCTGATGGAGCGCAAAGTGACCGCCTTTATCGGCCCGTCCGGTTGCGGCAAGTCCACCTTGCTGCGCGCCATCAACCGCATCTTCGAGCTCTATCCACAGCAGCGGGCCGAAGGCGAAATCCTGATGGACGGCGAGAATCTCCTGAAGGTCAAGGACCTCAACCTGCTGCGGGCGCGCATCGGCATGGTGTTCCAGAAACCCACGCCCTTCCCCATGTCGATCTACGACAATATCGCGTTCGGCATCAAACTGTACGAACGCATCCCGCGCTCGGAGATGGATGGCCGGGTCGAAAGCGCTCTGTCGCGCGCCGCGCTGTGGAACGAGGTGAAGGACAAGCTCAATGCCTCGGGCCTGTCCTTGTCGGGCGGCCAGCAGCAGCGCCTGTGCATCGCGCGCAGTGTGGCGACGCGCCCCGAAGTGATCCTGATGGACGAGCCTTGCTCGGCGCTGGATCCGATCTCCACCGCCAAGATCGAGGAATTGATCGAGGAACTGGCGGCCGACTACACCATCGTGATCGTCACCCACAATATGCAGCAGGCCAGCCGCGCCAGCGATTACACGGCTTTCATGTATCTCGGCGAACTGATCGAATATGGCGCCACGGAAAAGATCTTTACCGCACCAGACAACAAAAGAACCGAGCAGTACATCACCGGTAGATTTGGCTGAGCGATCCGGCCGAATGCAGCAAAGAAAAAAGGCCGCCCAACCGGGCGGCCTTTTTCATATGCGCTCGCTTGTTGCCGCCTAACCGATGTAGTCGGAGGGCACCGTCTCATCCTGACGCGGTGCGTTGGATACGGCGTTGATGATCACGCTGAGGACAAAGCCCACCGCGATGTTCAGCACCAGCGCCAGCAGCGCGGCATAACAGGGGACGGTCAGCCCGAAGATATGCAGCGGATAGATCGAACTCTTGAGGCCCAGTTCCAGCACCATCATGGAGCCGGCGCCGATGCCCGCCACCCATCCCGCGAGCAGCGCCCAGGGATTAAAGAAGCGGGTGTAAAGCGCGATCAGCACCGCCGGCAAAGTCTGGCAGATCCAGATGCCGCCCAGAAGCTGCAACTGAATGGCGTAAGAGGTCT
>CBHTTW010000291.1:0-4005 GCA_966096025.1 uncultured Alphaproteobacteria bacterium
TCATGAACATCGCGAAGAAGCCCCAAAAGGCGCCGGGCTGGTCCTTGATGCCCAGGAAAAAGAGCACACCGGCCACGGCCGCCGTCATCAGGATGAACACCCAGAAAGTGACTCTGCCGCCCCCGAACCGATCCGATATCCATCCGGTAAAGGAACGCGACAGCGCGCCGACCAAGGGGCCGAGGAAGGCAATGGCAAGCGCGTCGATTTGGGGAAATTGCGTCTTGATCAGCAGCGGAAAGCCCGCGGAGTAGCCGATGAAGGAACCGAAGGTCCCGGTATAGAGCCAGCACATCACCCAGTTGTGCTTGCGCTGAAAGATCACCGATTGTTCAGCAAAAGAGGACTTCGCGCTGGAAAGATCGTCCATGCCGAACCAGGCGGCGAAGGCGGCGGCGATGATGAACGGCACCCAGATGAAGCCCGCATTCTGCAGCCAGACGGGAGCCGCCCCGCCCGTATGCGGTGCTCCGCCCAGCCAGCCGAATATGCCGGTGGTGATGACGAGCGGCGCGGCGAATTGCACGGCACTGACGCCCAGATTGCCCAGGCCGGCATTGAGGGCGAGCGCGTTACCCTTTTCCGACTTGGGGAAGAAGAAGCTGATATTGGCCATCGAGGATGCAAAATTGCCGCCGCCAAATCCGCAAAGCACCGCCAGCGACAACAGGACGAAATAGGGCGTATTGGGATTCTGCACCGCGAAGCCAATACCAAGGGCGGGAATTGCGAGAGACCATGTCGTCAGGGTGGTCCACAGCCGGCCGCCGAAGATGGGCACCATGAAGGCGTAGAAGATGCGCAGGCAGGCTCCGGAAAGGCCCGGCATCGCCGCCAGCCAGAAGAGCTGATCCGTGGTGAAGTTGAAACCCGCGACGGGCAGCTTCGCCACCACAACGGACCACACCATCCAGACCGCGAAGGACAGGAACAGGGACGGGATCGAGAGCCAGAGATTGCGGCGGGCAACCCTGCGGCCGGTCGCCTGCCAGAACGCGGCGTCGTCGGGACGCCAGTCCGTCATCAGGTGGGACGACAAGGCCCCTTCGTGGCGCGTTTCGTGTATCTCCTGCATTTCCGGCAGCGCGGGGAGCGCGTCCAGCGCCTTGCCCATGGCTTCACGTTCCATGCGCCGGATAGAGACGTGCATCCAGATGAGCGCGATCGTGGTGAGCACGAACAGCGCCATGAAACAGCTCTGCCAGATGCCGGTCATGTCGTTGAGGACGCCGAACAGAATCGGCAGCACGAATCCGCCGAGTCCGCCGACCATGCCGACAAGGCCACCGACCGCCCCGACACGGTCGGGATAATAGACCGGAATGTGCTTATAGACCGCCGCCTTGCCCAGGCTCATGAAGAAGCCCAGCACAAAGATCAACACCATGAAACTGACGATGCCGGTCTCCAGATGGAAGGAAATCTTGCCTTGGATACCGCTCACGACATAGTCGGTGGGCGGATAGGACAGCAGGAAGGTGCAGGCGATGCCGGTCAGGAACGTCCAGTACATGATCCGGCGGGCGCCATACTTGTCCGACAGCACGCCGCCATAGGCCCGGAAGATCGACGCGGGAATGGAAAAGGCGGCCGCAATCATGCCGGCGGCCTTGATGTCGAAGCCATAGGCGCCGATCAGGTAGCGCGGCAGCCATAAAGAAAGCGCGACAAAGCCGCCAAATACGAAGAAGTAATAGAGCGAGAAGCGCCAGACCTGGAGTTTTGCAAGCGGCGCAAGTTGCGCCAGGAAGGATTCGGCATGTCCGCCGCCTGCCCGCCGCGCCGCGGAATGGGGATCTTCCTTGGCAAAAAGCAGAAAGGCGATTCCCAGAATGCCGATGGCCGCGGCCCAGGCATAAGCCACGCTATGCCAGCCATAGGCCACCATGACCGTGGGGGCGAGGAACTTGGTTACCGCCGCGCCGACATTGCCCATGCCGAAAATGCCCAGCGCCGTGCCCTGGCGGCTCTTCGGGTACCAATGAGAGACATAGACGACGCCGCTGGCGAAAGCACCGCCGGCGATACCGACCCCCAGGGCGGCCAGGAGATAGGTGGGATAGTCGTGGGCGAAGGTCAGCAACGCGGTGGCGGCAGCGGCCGTGAGCATCACAAGACCCGTCACGATGCGGCCGCCGAATTGCTCGGACCAGATGCCCACCACCAGCCGGACCAGTGAGCCGGTCAAGATGGGCGTACCGATCAGAAGACCGAACTGCGCTCCGGTGAGCCCCAGCTCGCGCTGTATCTCCACGCCGATGATGGAAAAGATCGTCCAGACCGCGAAGCAGGCCGTAAACGCTATGGTCGACAGAGTAAGCGCTTGATTTTTCTGTGCCCCGGTCGGTTCGGGCAAGCCGTTGTTGGAAGCCACGCAATCCACCCAGCTCATTGACCCAGGCCCAGCGCCCGGGAACACCTTGAGACTATTGTCCCGCGTCAAGGCCAGCCTTGACTTCGATCAAGGTCCGCCGCGCCTGTTTGGGTCATTTTGGCCGGGTTATTTGGGGGAAACCGGCCGGGCCATGGACACGATTGCTGCATTGTCGAGTGTTGCGCCCCTATCCGGGCTGCCACGGTCTCTCATCGCCCGGATGTCCAACCGATCGGGCATGCAGCGCATCGGCAAGGGATCGATCCTGTTTCGCCAAGGCGAGCGGGCGCACTTCGTATACGTCCTCATCAAAGGCAGCGTATCGCTTCTCAGCGGTCGCGAAGGCGAACAAACCATTGCCGAATTCGTGGAAGCGGGGGAAATCATTCTCATCGCTCCGGCACTGTTGCAGCTTCCCTACATGGTGACCGCCAAAGCCATGACGGACCTGTTGGCCGTGATGATACCGGCTGATGACTTTCGCCGGCTCGCGGAATCAGAGCTTTCCCTGTCCGTCGCACTCAATCGAGTTCTTGCCGGGCAGTGGCGATTGCTGCTCAGGCATCTGACCCAAACCAAGTCGCGCGATGCCGATACGCGCCTAAAGCAGTACCTCGTCGACAGCGCGGCAACTCACAAGGGGCCTGCGCAATTCACCCTTCCCGGATCCAAGCAGGAACTGGCCGCGCATCTGGGAATAAAACCGGCGACGCTCTCGCGCTCTCTCAAGCGCCTGACGGAATTGGGTGTCCAGACAAAAGGGGCTGAAGTGCGGATCAAGGAAGTTTCACGACTTGATGCTCCTTTCCAGCGCTCGGGCCATCCGGTGCCGGACCGGGCCGTCCGCCGGCCGGGAAGGACGCGATGATATCCCGCACAGCCCCTATTGCTGGCGCACTGGTCGCCACACTCATTGCTTCACCGGTTCAAGCCCAGACATCTGTCCTTGACGCGATCGCAAAAGGCCGGCCGGTAATTGACTTGCGCGCCCGTTTTGAAAATGTGCAAGATTCCAGCAAGCTGCCGGACGCCAACGTATCCACCTTGCGCGCGCGGCTCGGCTATGAGACCGCAGGCTGGAACGGTCTGTCATTGCAAGCCGACTTTGACCAGATATGGACTATCGGCGGCGCGGCCTATAACAGCACCCGCAACGGCAAGACCAGCTATCCTGTGGTGGCGGATCCGGCGATGACCGCGTTGAACCGGTTGCAACTGACCTATGCCGCGGAATTCGACACGAAATTGATCCTGGGTCGCCAGCGTCTGGTGATCGGCAACCAGCGTTTTGTCGGAAATGTCGGCTGGCGCCAGCATGAGCAGACTTTTGATGCCCTGTCAGCGGTGAATACTTCGCTGGCTGGGCTCACTCTGAGCTATGCCTATCTATATCGCGTGAACCGAATTGGCGGGCCCGCGCCGCCCGTTCCCGCCAACGCAACCGCCGCCGCGGCCGGCCAGGCGGCATATTTCAAGAGCAACAGCCATGTCATGGACGCAGTCTATGCGAGAATTCCCGGCCTGCGGCTGGAGGGATATGCGTTCCTGCTCGACCTTTCCGCGCCGGGCTATGCCCCCCTGCCTGCGCAACAACTGGCCACGGCCAGGCTTTCCACCGCCACAATCGGCGG
>CBHTTW010000292.1:0-3990 GCA_966096025.1 uncultured Alphaproteobacteria bacterium
ACCGGCAGCACCAGATCGACCGCCGCCTTGCCCAGCATCAGGAGGATGGGAAACAGGATGGTGAGAATGGTGACGGCGATGCCGGGCGAGCGGAACCGGCTGTCGGTCCGGGTCAGGCGCGCCACCAGGTCGACCGGCGGCGTGGCGCTGGCGCGCGGCGCGATCCAGTAGGTGAAGAGCGGCCCCGAGATGACGGCGACAGGAACGGACAGGATGAGGCCCAGCAGCAAGGTGCCGCCCATATCGGCTTTCAGCGCGTCGATCGCCACCATGGGGCCGGGATGGGGCGGCACCAAAACATGCAACACCCCGACACCGGCGAAGACCGGCAACCCGGCGAGCAGATAGGGATTGCCCTTCAATCCTCCGGGATCCTTGGCCAGCCGCGCGCCGACGGTCAAAATGATCGGCATCATCAGCACCACGCCGGCTTCGAAGAACAGCGGCAGGCCAAGGATCATCGCCACCGCGCACATGGTCCAAGGCACCAGCCGCGTGCCGCCGACATTGAGCAGCGCCGAGGACACGCGCTCGGCGCCGCCGGAGCTGGCCAGCAATTCGCCGAACATCGCGCCCAGCGCCAGAAGCAAACCGACATTGGCCAAGGTCTCGCCGAAACCGGTGCGGAAGGTGTGAAGGATCGCTTCGGGCGCCGTGCCGGTCGCCAGGCCCAGCACCAGTGCGCCGATCATCAGCGCGGGAAAGGGATGCAGCTTGAAACGGGCGATGGCGATAACGATGCCGACAATCACGACAAGCGCGATCGCCAGCAAAATCAAATCATGCTGAGACATACGATCCCCCCGGATCCGACTCGGCCTGGCACGCCCTGGCTCGCCCCCGCACGCTAGCACATTGGCGGCCGGGACAAAGCGAGTCGGCGGAACGGGGCGTTCCGCTTCGGAAGAGATTGGACGGAAGGAGAACTGTACGGCGGGACTAGCCGCGGCCCCGATAGGGCAAAACGCCGGTCTCCGGCAGCCACACGCCCGAGGGCAGCTTGCCCCACTGCCAGAAGACATCGATGGGCATGCCGCCGCGCGGATACCAATAGCCCGCAATGCGGATGAATTTGGGCTTGATCGCCTCGCGCACACGTTTGCCGATCTTCACGGTACAGTCCTCGTGAAAGCCGCCGACATTGCGGAAACTGCCGAGGAACAGCTTGAGGGCCTTGGATTCCACCAGCGCCTTGCCGGGGACATAGTCGAGCACCAAATGCGCGAAATCCGGCTGGCCCGTGATCGGGCACAAAGTGGTGAATTCCGGCGCGGTGAAACGCACCAGATAATCCTCGCCGGCATGCGGGTTGGGCACGGCATCGAGCACCGCCTCTTCCGGCGAGGCGGGAAGCTTCACCGCATGCCCGAGTTGAAGCTTTCGCTTGGCCATCGGATCAGCCCTCGTAGCTGCAAGTCTGACTATAGGAAGGACGGCGCAACTTCACCCGCACCACTTCCGGCAACGCCGCCTTGGCGCGGACATAGATATATTTGGCCAAATTTTCGAGGGTGGGAATGCCCAGTTCCTCGATCTCATTGAGCAGCCGGTGATCCAGGCTTTCGCGGATCGCCTTGAGCACGGCATCGACTTCGCCGAAATCGCGCAGGAATCCGGTGGCGGGATTCGGCTGGCCGCGCAAAATGACCTCGGCATAAAAGGAATGGCCGTGCAGGCGGCGGTTTTCCGCCGCGCCATTGCCCAGATAGTGGGCCGCGTCAAAGCCGAATTCCTGCGATATCTCCATCATTGCGCCGCATATCCGCTTTTGGGGCTGCGGGGTCAAGGATTAACGCGAAAAGCTATTGCCAGGCCCGCCCGGACAGCGAAAATACCGCCATGAAGCGCTTTACCCGCGGCCTGCTCGGCTGGCTGATCGAACCCCTGACCGCGATCCTGCTGGTGGCCGGCGCCACCACCGCCATTGCCCAGCCTTTCTACATTCCTTCCGGCTCCATGGAGCCCAATCTGCAGATCGGCGACATGCTGCTGGGCACCAAATTCGCCTATGGCTATAGCCGCTGGTCGCTGCCCTATGGCCTGGGCCCGTCTTCGCAAACGCGGCTGTTCGGCAAACTGCCGGCGCGCGGCGATGTGGTGATTTTCCGCCATCCCACAAACACCAAAACCACCTTGATCAAACGCGTGATCGGCTTGCCGGGGGATCGCGTGCAGATGGTACGCGGGCGTCTGGTGATCAATGGCAAGTTGGCGCCGCTGGAAGAAGCCGGCACCGGCAAGGTCGAGGAAAGCGACGGCAGCCTGCACCCGATCGGAAAGTTCATCGAGACCCTGCCCGGCGGCGCCAAACACACGGTGTTCAAAACCCGCTGGGACGGCCCGCTGGACGACACCGCGGTCTTTACCGTGCCGGCCAATCACATCTTCGCCATGGGCGACAATCGCGACAATTCCTCCGACAGCCGCATGGCGCCGGAAGATGGCGGCGTCGGCTTCATCCCGGCGGAAAATCTGGTGGCCCGGGCCGACCTGATGCTGGGATCCTATGACTATCTGAATGCCAAGGACCTCAAGTCCTGGTTGAGCAACATCCGCCTGTCCCGCTTCCTCCGTCCCATTTGATGACTATTCCGGACGGAGGGATTTTGGACGTCCGAGCAGGAGCGTCGAGCGATGTGCACCAAAACGTGCATGAGCGAAGGCGCGACGAACTCGGGGGGCCAAAAGCCCCCGTCCGGACCCGCGACAGCGTGGCTTAGTGCTGATTATTGCGTCGCCGTCATGCCGCATGCTAACTGGCACCCGCATCGCCGGGGTGACTCGCGCGGCTGCGAGAATTTACAGCTAATTCAATAGCTTATCATAGCAATCGACGGCTGATTGGCGCGGGTCTGCGCCGGGGCCGCAAAGGATCAAAGTGGCGAGCGGAACCGCGGAAGGTGGATTGGCAGGGCGCTATGCCAATGCCCTGTTCGAACTGGCCCAGGAACAACGGGCTGTGGATACCGTCAGTTCCGATCTGGCCGGCCTGCGCCGGGCCCTTGAAACCAGCCCCGATTTGGCCCGCCTGGTGCGTTCCCCGGTGTTCAGCGCCGAAGACCATGCCAGGGCCCTGAAGGCGGTGCTGGAGACCATGCGCGCCAACGCGCTCACCATCAAATTCGTCCTGCTGCTGGCGGAAAAGCGCCGCCTGTTCATCCTCACCCAGGCCATCGCTGCGTTCGAAAGCCTGGTCGCCAAGTCGCGCGGCGAAACCGAGGCCGAAGTCACCTCGGCCCGCGCGCTGGACGATGCCGAAATCACCGAACTCAAGGGCGTGCTCAAGTCCAAGCTGGGCAAGGAGCCGCGTCTTCACACCAAAATCGATCCCTCCCTGCTCGGCGGCCTCGTCGTCAAGGTCGGCTCGCGCATGATCGACTCTTCGCTTCGCACCAAGCTTGATGGCTTGCGCGCAGTAATGAAAGGAAACTGACAGTATGGATATCCAACCCGCCGAAATCTCCGCCATTCTCAAGCGCGAGATCCAGAATTTCGGCGCCGAAGCGCAGGTCAGCGAAGTCGGCGAAGTGCTGAGCGTCGGCGACGGCATCGCCCGCGTGCACGGCCTCGACAATGTCCAGGCCGGCGAGATGGTCGAGTTTCCCGGCGGCATCAAGGGCATGGCCCTGAACCTGGAAACCGACAATGTCGGCTGCGTGATTTTCGGCAACGACAGCACCATCAAGGAAGGCGACACCGTCAAGCGGACCGGCGCCATCGTGGAAGTGCCCGTGGGCAAGGCCCTGCTGGGCCGCGTGGTCGATCCGTTGGGCAATCCCATCGACGGCAAGGGCGAGATCAAGGGCGCCGCCGAGCGCCGCCGCGTCGACGTCAAGGCGCCCGGCATCATTCCGCGCAAGTCGGTGCATGAGCCGGTGCAGACCGGCCTCAAGGCCATCGACACCCTGATCCCGATCGGCCGCGGCCAGCGCGAGCTGATCATCGGCGACCGCCAGACCGGCAAGACCGCCGTCGCCATCGACGCCATCA
>CBHTTW010000293.1:0-3961 GCA_966096025.1 uncultured Alphaproteobacteria bacterium
GCCCCCGCCCGGCCATCTTTAGGGCGAAACCGCCCACCTCGTAGGGTTGGGCGCCGCGCGGCGCCTCTTCCTGCTCTTCGCTGGGCCCGGCAAAGCGGCGGATGGGCGCGTTGCCCGGACGCGCAACCGCTTGCTGCACGCGCGCCTGATCCAGCGCGGCGCGGGCGTGACCCAGCTCCACTTCACGGCTCGCCAGCGCCGACCGCAAGGTCGAGATATCCCGGCGCAGTCCGTCGATATAGGCATCGTCCCAGCGCGGCGTTTCGGCGGCGGGCTGGCCTTGCGCCTCGGCGGCGTTTGCCGCCTGTGCCAGGGCGCGTTCGGCATTTTCGGCCCGCGCCACGGCGGCGGCGATGGCATCCTGCGCTTGCGCGCGCGCATCGGCCACCAGGGCCTGCGTTCGCGCCTCTGCTTCGCTTTTCCAGACCTGCGCGGCGGCAAGCGCGGCTTCGCTGTCCTGGCGCTGGCGGTTCATCTCCTCGCGCAAAGCGGCGATTTCGCGGTCGCGCTCCGGCAATGCGCCTTGCAGCGCCGCCAATTCCTGGCGCAGGCGATCGGCCTGCGCATCACCGCCATCCGCGAGCGGAGCCGATGCCGGCTGCGCCAAAGCCGCCGCCAGGGCGGCTTCCAGCTTGCGGCATTTGTCATTTTCCGCCGCCAGCAGTTGCGCGCTCTGCTGCTGCCACTGCGCCAGAGCGGCGGAGGCACGCACCGTCTCTTCGGACTTCCAGCGCGCTTCGGCTTCCAAGGCGGCAGCCTGGCTGGTGTTCGCCCAATTCCGGCGTTCGGCTTCCAGCCGCTGCTCGCTTTCGGATTGCCAGCGCTGGCGCTCGGCGGCAAGACGTTCTTCCGTCTGGTCCTGCCACCTTTTTTGTTCCGTCATCAGCCGTTCGCCGGCCTCGGCCAGCAAGCGGTGGCGCTCCGCCTCGCCGCTGTTGCTGGCCTGCGACTGCCAAAGCTGGCGTTCGGCCTCGACCCGCTGATCGGCTTCGGTTTTGACCCGCGCCCATTCGTCCGCGATTCTTTGCTCGGTCTGGCGATGCCAGTTTTGACGTTCCGCTTCCAGCTGCTGGTCTGCCTCGCGCCTGACGCGATTGCGCTCGTCCGCGGCGCGCTGCTCTGCCTCGGCCTGCCATTGCCGGCGTTCGGCTTCGAATTTCTGGTCGGTTTCGGTTTTCGACCGGCCGAATTCCTCGACAATCCTTTGTTGCACCTCGGCGTGCCAGCGCCCGCGCTCGCTTTCCAGCTGGCGTTCGCTCTCCGCCCTCAAGCGGTTGCGTTCATCCTCGATTTTCTGATCCGCCTGAGCCTGCCAGGCCTTGCGTTCGGCGTCGAATTGCTGGTCCGTTTCCGCCCGTAAGCGGCTGGCTTCCTCCGCAATCCTGTGTTCGGTTTGCGCCTGCCATGTCCGGCGCTCGGCCTCCAGCCGCTCCTCGGCCTGCGACTTTGAGCGATTGAGTTCCTGGGCGATTTTTTCCAGGGCCGCGGCCTGAAGCGTCTGGCCCTGCTGCTTTTTGTCCGCGTCCGCTCTGGCCTGGGTGGCAACCTCCGCCAAGCGCTGATTCAGCTCCGCTTCCCAAGCGGTGCGCGCCGCCGCCAGCTCGCTTTCCTTCTGCGCATTGGCCTGGCTGAGCGCCGCCCGCAATTCCGCGATGTCGGAATCGCGCACCGCGAACAGGGACTGCATCTTCGACAATTCATTGTGCAGGACCGGATCATGCGCCTGGGCCGAGGAGCGGACGACATTTTCCGCCGGCGCCGCATCGTCGGCGTCATTGTCCCAGGCCGGAATGGCGAGCGGGACCACTTTGAGCGTTTGGGCGGTGGCATTGTCGAAACCGACAATGCGGACGGTAAGCTCGTGCCCGCCGCTCAGATTGGACGGCACCAGATAGGTCAGATCCTCCAGCTCGTCCGACGCCAGGGACCAGGTGCCGTCGCCATTGTTGCGCCCCGCCGACAGTTTGGCGCGTTGCGGCATGCGCTCCACGCGCAAGGTCAACCGGCCTTGGCCCTTGAAGGGCGCGATCAGGGACGCCAGATCCAGCGGGATGGTCTTTTGCGTCACCGGGGCGCGGATGATATCGGCCGCAGTGACGCTGGCGAAGGCCGGCAGGGCGGCTTCCGCTTTCTTGCTGCTTGCTGTCCCGCGTTGCGCCATGGCTCTGTGTTCGCAGTCCTTTCTGGCTGCGACAATGGCCCAAGGCCCGATACCATCGGGTAATTTCGACCCGACAATTTTCGATAAATTTGTAGCGGGTTCCCGCCAAACACCGCGCATTTTCGCACGACAGGCAAGAAAGCCGCCCATATTCGCGCGCTTAAAGTTTCCCGCCAAGGTCACGGCAATTAGATAAAATGCCGACTAAAGCCCGGCCTCGCGGCCGGGCTTTTTCTTCATTTCGGCGCGCCGGGAACGCCTTCCAGCCGCTTCTTGCGTTCGGCCATGATCGACTCGAATTCGGCCCGGCTCATCTTGAGCCGCGAGGGCGTCGCATTGATCCATTGCACGAACGCCGCATACTTTTTCTCGTTCCAGCCGCCTTCAAAGGCGCCGCCATTGCTGCCCGCACGGTTGAGCTCGAAGTTGAACGTGTCTTCCAGCTTGATGAATTCGGCATGGGCGACCGCGTCTTCCGCCAGATAGGCGGGAATGAAGATCACGCCTTCGCTTTTGGCCAGCACCAGGTCGCCGGGCAGAACGGTGGCGCGGCCGATGCGGATGGGCGCGTTGATGGAGGTGAGCGTCATGTCCTTCCAGGCGCTGGGATCATAGGCGCGGTAGAGACCGTTCATATTCTCCAGATGGCGGATTTCCTCCGCGTCGCGGATGCCGGCATCGAAGACAAAGCCGGTCTTGGAGCGGGTGGCGATGCCCGAGCCCAGATTGGAGCCGATCAAGGTGCCTTCCACGATCTTGCCGAAGCCGTCGGCGATGTACATGTCGCCGGTGGTCAGTTCGGCGATCGGCCAGCTGTTGTTGCCGCTGACCCGGCCGGTGCGTTTGCCTTCCGCCGCGATGGCGTCATACATGTCCCGGCGCAGCGGCATATACTGGGTCGTAAGCGCACGCCCTGCAAAAGGCTTTTCCGGATGCACCATCTCGAAGCCGGTATCGAACTGGCAGTTGAATCCCCTGTCGCGCAGATAATCCCAGACATCCTCGATCGAAACGTCCACCACCCGCTGGAGCAGATTGTCGGGAACCTTGGGGCGTCCGTCAGGGAAACGCTCGCCCTTCCATTGCGAGGTATAGAACAGGATCTGCTCGCGGGTCTGTTTGACTTGCGCAATAGCGGGTGTCGCCAGCGCAAGCGCCAGGCAACCCAACAACAGGGGTTTCAGCTGCTTCAACATCATCACTCTCCTTGAATCTTGTTATTTGTGCGCCTTGACCACGGCGTAGCGGATGGTCTGCCCCGGCGCCAACACCATTTGATGGACGGTGTTCGCCGGCACATAGACATAATCTCCCGGACGCATCGTAAAGCTCTTGCCACCGGTCACCCCGCTGCCGCGGGTTTCGCCGGGGCCGGTTTCCTTGGGCTCATTAATCTTGCCGCCCAGGATCATGGTCGCCCCGCCCGCCTGCACGAAGATGTGATCGATCCAATCGGCATGGAGTTCGGACAGACCGCTCTTGTCCCGGCTGGTGATCTGGGCGGTTCCGCTTTTGGGCTGCGCCAGCATGTATTGCGAGGTAAGGCCATTTGGCTGGAGGACCAGCTTTTGCTCCGCCGATGGAACGAAGCGGTATTCGGCGGGCGGTTGGGCGTGGGAGGCGGTTGCCACCAGCGCCATTCCGATTGCTGAAACGATGGAAATTCTTTTCATATTATTTCTCCCTGCGGTTCACTTCTGTTTTGCGCGTTTGCAATCAGTCCCCGCCTCGCGTCGCGCTTGGCCGCGCGCCGCTGCGGCGTTCGTCGTTCTCGCAGGTCCACTGGACCTGCTCGTCAAC
>CBHTTW010000294.1:0-3954 GCA_966096025.1 uncultured Alphaproteobacteria bacterium
GCGGCGACCACGGCCCCCGCCGCCAGTCCGGCGCCCCGCGGGGCGCTGGGCGCCCAAAGCGCTCCACTGGATCGCTTTGCCCGGCTTTGCCGGTCGCGTCTGACCCCTCACCGCGCGGATCGCGCGGTTCGCCGGGAATGACAGTTCAGAAAACAAAAGGGCTGGAGAAAAATCTCCAGCCCTTTCGGACGCCCGCCCACGATGTTCAGTGGCCGGACCATCTCACAATCTTCGGCGGCTCCGCCATTTCGGATTCTACGTAGGGGGCACAGGATGAAGCCGTGTTTACTTTGTTTATGGCGCCGCCGGGCGCCACCCTATGTCACCGCCAGCCGCCTCCATGGCGGGACGGGTAACGCGAAGAACAGGCGGGCGGCGGAGCTTTGCCGAAACACTGGCCGGTCAGGAAGGCATAGGCATAGCTGTGCGGCGAACCATGGATCGCCGCCGCCGCCCCGACCAGAACCAGGATAAGGCAGCCTATAATCTGCCATCTTGGAAGCATTCGCCCTCTCGCTGCCATGGCTTATGTCACGTCCAGGCAGTTTGAGCTAGGATGGGCATGGGGTTGTTGGGGATCGTATCGCTTTTCATCGCCGCTATCTCCATCCGCTCCCAGAAAAACCAAAAAGGGGAGGAACATCATGCGCATCGGATTTATCGCTCTTGCCGTATCTCTCATGGTCATTCCGGCGCTGGCGCAAACGCCCTTGCGCGGCACGCCGACCGACAAATTCAAATTCATGTCCCGTGAAGCCATCGCCAAGCAGTTGGAGAAGCCCTGGCCGGGCGAGGTCTATGCCAGCGCCTTCATGAACGATCACGAATATTGGTTCGTCGAATTCGTCAAGCGCAAGGATCGCGGCAATTATATCGAGCAGCACACCCATTATATCGACCAGACCACCATCATTTCGGGCGAGGGGGTGCTGACCTATGGCGGCAGGATCGAGGACCGCAAGGAAATCGCGCCGGGCGAATATCGCGGCCACAAGCAGGCCGGCGCCAAAACCCAGCGCGTCAAGCCCGGAGATTTTGTGCTGATCGAACCGGGCATGCCGCACCACTTCGATGCGGCTCCGGGCACCGAGCTGATCTATGTGGTGTACAAGCAGAGGATTTGATCCACCTCCTGTCATCCCCGGCGAGCAACGGCGTAAGCCGGTGCGAGGGAAGGGGACCCAGGTGAAAACCACCGTGACGGTATCGCCTGCCTGGGTTCCCTTTCCTCATGCTCGCTGCCGCTCGCATTCGCCGGGAATGACAGTGAGTGCGCTGCATTCGCCAAACCTCCATCCGTCAGCACTTGCGGCCAAAAAGTGGCGGCCGTTTGGCGCGGAAATGGCGGTTTTGCTAGGTATTTTCTGCCTCCTGCTCCGGATGAATACCTAGGTGTTTTTTGTTGGATGTGATGCGGAATTTGAATCCTTCGCGCGCACAACGGGTTGCCTTGTTCCTGTGAAGGAACCCGCACTGCGGCAGGAACTCCGGTTAACTTGCTGGTGACGAAACGGGCACAGGCTTTGTGGGCGAAAAAGCAGAGCCACAAAGCGATGAACCTCGGTAACCATTCTTCCCTTCGTGCAGAGCCCCAAAACGATTTCCTGGCGCGCTATGACAGCCACTTCCGCACCCAGCTTGCCGACACCCCGGAGTTGATCCGCACCGCCCAGGCGATCCGCTATCAGGTCTATTGCCTGGAACGGAAGTTCGAAAGCCGGGACGAACATTGCGGCGGCTTGGAGCGTGATGGCTTCGATGCCGATGCGGTTCACGCCTTGCTCTTTCACCGTCCGACCGGGGACGCCATCGGCACCGCGCGGCTGATACCTTTTATCGAAATGGATGTGTTGCAGCCGATCCGGCACTTGCTGCGCGAGAACGGCCTGCGCGCCCGCGATCACGTCCCGCTGCGGACCACCGCCGAAATTTCCCGCTTCGCCATTTCCAATCATCTGCGCCGCCGCGGCGATGGCGCGCCCGAGTGCCGCAGCAATCTGCCCTGTCTGGGCCTGGTGCAGGAGCTGGTGCGCCAGAGCCTGGACATGGGCCTGACCCATTGGGCGGCGGTGATGGAGCCCAAGCTGCTGCGCATGCTGGCGGTGATGGGAATTCACTTCATCCCGGTAGGGCCGCTGGTGGACCATCACGGCCTGCGCCAGCCCAGCATCTGCAACCTCTCCGAGATGCTGGAGCGTCTGAAGAGCGAACGTCCCGATCACTGGATGGTGGTGACCGACGGCGGCACCTTGGTGCCCGATGCGGTGCAGGAGCGCCGCGCGGCTTGATTTTGGTCGCGCCGGGAGGCGTTCGCTCCTTGTAGCAAGCGCGCCGGGGCTACAAGCTTGGCTCATGGCCGATGTGATTCAAATTTCGTCCGGGCAGTTGACGGCACAGATCGATCCGATGGGGGCGCAGCTTTATTCGCTGCGCGCGGACCGCGACCTGCAATGGCAGGGCGATCCGGCGGTCTGGAAGGGGCGGGCGCCGATCCTGTTTCCCATTGTGGGCGCCCTGGCGGGCGGCCAATACCGCACGGATGGACAGACCTATTCGCTGTCCCGGCACGGCTTTGCCCGCGACCGGCTGTTTGCCGTGGCGGAGGCGACGGGGTCCAGCGCCCTGTTCCGGCTGAACTGGGACCAGGAGACCTTGCGTCTTTATCCCTTCCGCTTTCAGTTCGACCTGCGCTTTGCCGTGACCGGGGCGCGCCTGGACATGGCGGCGACGGTGCGCAATCTGGAAGACCAGAAGACCTTGCCCGCCAGTGTGGGCTTTCATCCCGCCTTGCTCTGGCCCTTGCCCTTTGGCCAGCCGCGCGCGGCCCATTTCCTGGAGTTTGAAAAGGACGAGCCCGCGCCGATCCGGCGGCTGGATGCCCAGGGGCTGCTCTGCCCGCAAGCCTTGGCCACGCCGGTCGTGGGGCGCCGGCTGGCTTTGCGCGACGACCTTTTCAGCGATGACGCGATCATCTTCGACCGGCTCGCCAGCCGGAAGCTGAGCTATGGCGCCGAAAATGGGCCCAGGATCGAGGTCGAATTCGATGGGCTGCCCTATCTGGGGGTCTGGACCAAGCCAGGGTCCCCCTTCATTTGCATCGAGCCCTGGCACGGCATTGCCGATCCGGCGGGTTTTTCCGGCGATTTTGCCGCCAAACCGGGCATCGCCCTGCTGCCGCCGGGGACGGAAAGGACATTCTCCATGTCCATCCTTTTGAATGGGGCGCCTTGAAGCGGCCGTGATTGGCGGATTAGGCTTGGCGTTCCAAACAGGGGAGTGGGTCATGAAGGTGTCTGTCAAATCAGCTTGTGTTGCCTTGGCGCTTTTCGCGTCGGTCTTGCCTGCCAGCGCCCAGCGCATCGCATCGCCGGGTCAGACGGTCTATTTCTTCAGCGGCACCACCGCCGACCCGGTCAATCCCGCCATCCCCGCCGGCCAGCCCGGCCGCATGGGCAACACCGTCCAGCAGGTCGACAGCATCCTGAACAAGCTGCAAGCCATGCTGGAAAAGAACAACCTGACCTTCGCCGATGTGATCAAGGCGACGGTGTTCCTGGTGGCCGATCCGGCCAATGGCAACAAGATGGATTTCGCCGGCCTGAATGGCGAATGGGCCAAGCGTTTCCCCACCGACAAGCCGCGGCCGTCGCGCTCGGCCTTCCAGATCACGGAATTGCCGCTTCCCGGCGCGTTGGCGGAAGTCGAACTGATAGCCGCCAAGTAGGCGCCTCACCCGCCACTCTCCTATGTCATCCCCGGCGAGCGGCGGCGTAAGCCGTCGCGAGGGAAGGGGACCCAGGTGACAGCAACCGTCACGGTGGTTCTCACCTGGGTCGTCCGTACGCTGTCGCTACGGACCCCCTCCCCCCCGGAGTGGGGGGGCGGGGGCGGGGCTGTCAACGCGGGGGTTTGCGACCCCGCCTATATAAAAAAGGAACAAACAAGGGGGACACA
>CBHTTW010000295.1:0-3936 GCA_966096025.1 uncultured Alphaproteobacteria bacterium
CGGGCGGCATCATGCTGCCCAATCATGCGCCCATCATGGTCGCCGAACAGTTCGGTACCTTGGCGGCCTTATATCCGGGCCGCATCGATCTGGGCCTGGGCCGGGGCATTCCCGCCGATCCCGCCACCTTGCAGGCGCTGCGCCGTCTGCCCGGCGACATGGCGGATTTTCCCCGCGATGTGCAGGAACTTCTGTTCTTTTTGCGTCCGCCCGCGCCGGGCCAGAAAGTGCGCGCCATTCCGGGCGAGGGCGCCGATCTGCCGGTCTGGCTTTTGGCCTCAAGCGCGGGCGGGGCGCAGTTGGCGGCGAATCTTGGATTGCGGTTTGCCTACGCCTCGCATTTCGCGCCGGATCAGCTCGACGCGGCGCTGGCCGCCTATCGCAGCCGTTTCCAGCGCTCGACCAATTTGGACAAGCCGAATGTGATGCTGTCGCTGACCGTGGTGGCCGCCGACACCGACGAAGAAGCGCGGCTGCTTTTTTCCACCGCGCAGCAGGCAACGTCGGCGCCGTTACCGCCGCCGGTTCCCGATTATGAGCAGAGTTTGGATCCGCAGCGTTTGGCGGTGATCAAGAATGCCTTCCGCCATTCGGTGGTGGGCGGGCCCGAAACAATCGCCAAGGGCGTGGCGGATTTCATCGCCCGCTATCAACCGGATGAGATTATCGCCACGTCGCAGATTTTCGATCATGCGGCGCGGCTGAAATCCTTCGACATTCTCAGCCGCGCCGCGGGCCTGACACGCGCCTAGCGCGCGGGCGGGCGATAGGCCGGCGCCGGCGCGATCTGCAGGGCGCCCAGATCGGGGGGCTCGGCCTTGGGATCATATTGGACGGCCGGAGCCGGCACCGGCGTCACCGCGATCATGCCGCTATCGGCATAGCGCTGGCCGTTGGGATTGCCCGCCGGGCCCATGCAGGCCGTCAAGGCCAAGGCCGCCAGCAAAGCGAATGCAATTTTCATCGTTCTGTTCCTTCTTCCACCACACAAGCGCGCAGGGGGCTTTTGCGTTCCCGCCAACCCTTGCCGGGCCCTGCCGCGAAGGCTTTAATACCGCAAAATAAGGGGGAAATCATGAAACGTCTTTTGCTCGCTCCGTTACTGGCTTTTTCCTGGGCACCGGCTATGGCGCAGACCCCCGCGCCGGTCACGCCGCCCGCCTACAAATCCGGCGGCCTGCCGCGCACGCCCACCTTTGGGTCTGTCGAAGGCCAGCCGATCGATGCGCGCATCCCGGAGAAAAAGACCGATACCCGTCAATTCCCGGAGCAGACCCGCGCGCCTTATCGCCATGCCGGCGATTTCAAAACCACGGTGCTGGCCGACAATCTGCACGCCACCTGGGCCAGCGCGCTATTGCCCAGCGGCAATGTGCTGGTGACCGAGCGGCTGCCCGGCGCTTTCCGTATCGTCGGCAAAAATGGCGCCTCGGCGCCGCTCAGCGGGCTGGACGGCTTGAAGGTTTCAACCCCCATGACCGGTTTGCTGGATGTGGTGCTGGATCCGGCTTTCGCCAGCAACCGCACCATCTATTTCACCTATTTCGAATATCTCGATAAGACAGTCTACAACACCGCCGTTGCCCGCGCGGTGCTGGACGAGGGCGCGGGCGCCATCCGCAATGTGAAAGTGTTGCTCAAGACTTCGCCGTATGTGCCCAACGACCAGACCTTGGCGGCCGGCACCAAGACCGGCGGACGCCTCGCCATCGGCGCCGACGGATTTCTCTATGTCACCACCGGCGACCGCGACAATGCGGGACCGCGCCCCTGGGCCGTGGCGCAATATCTCGACACCCATCTGGGCAAGGTGCTGCGCATCACCAAGGACGGCAAGCCCGCGCCGGGCAATCCGTTCATTGGCCAGGCCGGCGCCTTGCCAGAGATCTGGGCGGTTGGATTTCGCAGTCCCGAAGGGCTGAGTTTCGCGCCGGACGGCGGATTGTATGAGGTCGAACATGGTCCGCGCGGCGGCGACGAACTGAACCTGATCAAGAAGGGCGGCAATTACGGCTGGCCCTTTATCAGCCATGGCATCGATTATCGCGGCGCCCCTATCGGCGAAGGCGAGGTGGCCAGGCCCGGCATGGAACAGCCGATCTATTTCTGGTCGCCCTCCACCGCGCCGGGCGGACTGGCATTTTATAAAGGTCCGTCAAAGGCTTGGGCGGGAAGCGCTTTTGTCGGCATGCTCAATGGCCGGATGCTGTCGCGCATCAAGCTGGTGGGCGGCAAGGTGGTCGAGGAAGAGGCGCTCCTCACCGACATGAAACAGCGCATCCGCGATGTGCGGATGGGATCGGACGGCGCGCTGTATGTCATGACCGACAGCGGCGGTACCTCCATCACCGAAACCACACCGGCGACGGGGCAGCTTTTGAAATTGGTGCCGGAAAAATAGCGGCTATGACGGCAACCGGAACGCAATGAATTCGCTGGTGAAGGTGCGCCCGCCGATAGCCAGCACGATATACTGCTTGCCGCCCAGCATATAGGTCATGGGCGAGCCGGATTGTTCGGCGGGCATGAACACCGCGCCTTTTTCCTCGCCGGTGGCCTTGTCATAGGCGCGCAGCCGCGCCCCGCGCCGTCCGGTCTCGTCGGTATAGGTCTGGGGATCGCCGCAGATCACCAAGGACTTGGTGGAAAGCGTGCCGATCTTTCCGATCATGCCGGTGCGCGGAATTTTCAGTCCCTTCAGCGCCGGGTGATTGCGGATCGCGTCCGGCGTTTCGCCATGCGCCACCTGCCAGGTCTGGGTGCCGGTGGCCAGATTGGTGGCGGTGATGCGGCCATAAGGCGGCTTGATCAGCGGCAACCCATCCACCGTCAGGTCGCCCACCCGGATGCCGTTCTGCGGCGGCAGGTTGGCATGGACATAGTCGAACGCGCCCAGCTTCTTGTCGGGATTGGGAATGATGCCGCCGATGGTCAGCGGATTGGTCTGGGAATAGGTATAGACGGTGTGGGTTTCCGGATCATAGGAACCGCCGGGCCAATTGATGCCGCCGATATAGCCGGGCAGGTTGATGATGCCCCAGGGCCCTTCCGGCTTTTCCATGATCGGCGCGGTGTAGATCGGGCCCAGCTTGTAATGGCTGGCAACCTCGATCGCTTTTTTGCGCAGCTCCGGTGTCCAGTCGATGAAATCGTCTTCGGTAACCCCCTGGCGGTCGAAGGCGGGCGGCTTGGTGGGAATGGGCTGGGTGGGTGAATACCATTCGCCCGGCACATCGCCCTTGGGCACTTTTCTTTCCCGGATCGGCCAGATCGGCTCGCCGGTCTCGCGGTTCAGCACATAGAGAAAGCTTTGCTTGGTCGGCTGGGCCAGCGCCTTGACGATTTTTCCGTCATGCGGGATGTCGCAGAGAATGGCGGCGCAGCAGACGTCATAGTCCCACAACCCGTGATGGATCATCTGGTAATGCCAGCGGCGCTGGCCGGTGAGGATGTCCACCGCCACGATGCTTTCGCTGAACAGGCTGTTGCCGGGATGATAGAAGCCCATCTGGTCGCCGGTGGGCAGTTCGATGCCCAGATAGGCCAGGCCCAGTTCCTCGTCGGCGGCAATCTGCGCCCAGTCGCCGGCATTGCCGGCCGCTTCGGCGCTGCCGGGCTTGAGCCAGGTGTCGTAACCGAACTCGCCCTTCATCGGGATGTTGTGGAAGATCCACAGCCGCTTGCCGGTCTTGACGTCAAAGCCGCGCACATAGCCCTTGGCGTTGCTTTTGACCTTGGGCGTGTTGCCGGCGGTGTGGGCGGCGCCGATGATCACCACGCCCTTGGCGATGGTGGGCGCGCTGTGCAAGCCGATATCGGCGGTGTCGAGGTCGAGCTGCTGATCGATATTCTGCTTCAGATCGACCACGCCACCCACGCCGAATTCCGGATCGGGAATTCCGGTCTTGGCGTCCAGCGACACCAGCTGATAGCCGA
>CBHTTW010000296.1:0-3921 GCA_966096025.1 uncultured Alphaproteobacteria bacterium
ATGCGCGGATCGGGTTTGGTGTAGGGCTTGCGGCCCGCGCCATAGACGCTGGTGAACAACCGGTCCAGCTGCAGGGCGGGCAGCAACTGGTCGGTCAGTTCCTGGGGCTTGTTGGTCAACACCCCCAATCGCGCGCCTTGGGCGCTCAACGCGGTCAAGGTTTCGGCCACCTGGGGAAACAGCTTGGTGCCGTCGGCGATATGGCCCCGGTAATGGGCCAGGAATATCTCGATCAGGGGCGGCATTTCCTCCGCCGTCACGGGGGCCCCGCTGGCCTCCATGGCCTGGGTGATCAGGGCCACGGCGCCAAAACCCACCATATGGCGCAGATGGTCCAGGTCCAGCCGGGGCCGGCCCCGGGCGGCCAGGACGGCATTGGTGGCCCCCAAAAGGTCGGGGGCGGTGTCGGCCAGGGTGCCGTCCAGGTCGAATATCAGGGTCGGGGGGGCGGTCATGAATTAAGGAATCATCCTCTATTATTGGGGCAATATACCGTCGCAAATCGTCACTTCATCTTTTTCTCTCAAGGTATTACCGGACACCCATGTCGAAGGCCGCCATTATCCTCGCTGCCGGTCAAGGCACCCGGATGAAATCCGCAGCTCCCAAGGTCCTGCACAAGGTGGCCGGTCTGCCGCTGCTGGGCCATGTCGCGGCCGCCCTGAAGGGGGCGGGGGTGGACAAGATTGTGGTCGTGACCTCGGCGGCGGGGGAAGCGGTCCGAAGCTACGCCAAGGGACTGGGCGCGCAATGCGCCATTCAGCAGGAGCAGTTGGGCACCGGCCATGCCGCCGCCGCTGCCCGGGATGTGCTGGCGGATTTTTCCGGCACTTTGCTGATCGTCAATGGTGATATGCCCCTGGTCACCAGCGAGACGATTCAGGAATGCCTGAAGTCGCAAAGCCGTACCGGCCTGGCGCTGCTGGCGTTCGAGGCGGCCGATCCGGGCGCTTATGGCCGGGTGCTGCTGCGGCCCGACGGACACCTCAACAAGATCGTCGAATTCAAGGATGCGGTGGGAACCGAGCGCGCCGTCACTCTGTGCAATGCCGGTTGCTATGCCGCCGATGCGCGCAATTTCTTCCGCTGGGCGGCGGCGCTCGACAACAACAATGCCCAAAAGGAATATTACCTCACCGATGTGCCGAAGCTGGCGCGCGCCGAAGGCGTGTCCTGCGCCATTGCGGTGACGGATGAAGTATCGGTGCTGGGGGTCAACAGCCGCGCCGAACTGGCGCATGCCGAAGACAAGTTCCAGGAACGCGTCCGCGCCCGCATGCTCAAGGACGGCGTCACCATGACCGCCCCGCAGACGGTATTTTTCTCCCACGATACGGTGGTGGAGAATGACGTGGAAATCGAGCCCTTTGTGGTGTTCGGTCCGGGTGTCACCGTCAAATCCGGCGCGCGCCTGCGCAGCCATTCCCATTTGGAAGGTGCATCGGTGGCCAGTGGCGCGATCATCGGGCCCTTTGCGCGGCTGCGGCCCGGGGCGCAGATCGGCCAAGACGCGCATATCGGCAATTTCGTGGAAGTGAAGAATACGGTGATCGAAAAAGGCGCCAAGGCCAATCACCTCACCTATCTGGGCGACGCGCGGGTGGGCGCGGGCGCCAATATCGGCGCCGGCACCATCACCTGCAACTATGACGGTTTCACCAAGGCCAGGACCGATATCGGCGCGGGCGCCTTTATCGGCTCCGACACCGCGCTGGTGGCGCCGGTGAAAGTCGGCGACGGTGCCGTCACCGCGGCGGGATCGGTGATCACCCATGATGTTGCGGCCGATGCGCTGGCGATCACGCGCGGCGCGCAAACGGAGAAGGCCGGCTGGGCGCGGGATTTTCGCGAGCGCCAGAAGGCCAAAAAGCAGGCGGAGAGCAAGTAATGTGCGGTATTGTCGGCATCGCGGGCACGCGGGATGTGGCCCCCATTATTCTGGATGCGCTCAAGCGCCTGGAGTATCGCGGTTATGACTCCGCCGGCGTGGCCACCCTGGTTGGCGGCAATATCGAACGCCGCCGCGCGCCGGGCAAGTTGAACAATCTCGATGCCGCGCTTCATGCCCAGCCGCTGACAGGTCATACCGGCATCGGTCATACCCGCTGGGCCACCCATGGCGCGCCGACCGAAAGCAACGCCCATCCCCATGCCAGCGCGCGGGTCGCGATTGTCCATAACGGCATTATCGAAAACTTCCGCGAGCTGCGCGCAGAACTCACCGCCAAAGGCCACAAATTCCAGTCTGAAACCGACAGCGAAACCGCCGCCCATCTGGTTACCGAATATATGGATCAGGGAATGGCGCCGGCCGAGGCCGCGAAGAAGGCCGTCGGCCGTCTGATCGGTGCGTATTCTATCGCCATGATCTTCAAGGATCATGAGGGTTTGCTGGTTGGCGCGCGCAAAGGGCCGCCGCTGGCGGTCGGTTACGGCGACAAGGAAGCCTATCTGGGGTCGGATGCTTTCGCGCTGGCGACTTTGACCAACCGCGTCGCCTATCTTCTGGATGGCGATGTCGCGGTGATCGAGGGAGCCCAGGTCGCCATCTATGACGAGCAGGGCAGGCCTGCCAATCGTGAGATCCAGATTACCAGCGCCTCCGCCGCTTTGGTGGACAAGGCTGGCCATTCCCATTTCATGGCCAAGGAAATCCACGAACAGCCGGAAGTCGTCGGGCATACTTTGGCCCATTATCTCGACCCGGCGGGTCCGGTGGTGCGCCGCCAGGGCAAGGGCCTGCAGGGCACCTTGGCCAAGGCCTCGCGCTTGACCATTTCCGCCTGCGGCACGTCTTTTTACGCCGGCATGGTGGGCAAATACTGGTTCGAAAAGCTGGGCCGCATCGGCGTGGAAATCGACGTGTCGTCGGAGTTGCGTTATCGCAATCCCGTCTATCCCGAGAATGGTGCGGCCCTGTTTATCTCCCAGTCGGGCGAAACCGCCGACACTTTGGCGGCGCTGCGCGACGCCAAGGCCAAGGGGCAGAAAACCATCGCGGTGGTGAATGTCGAGGAATCCAGTATCGCCCGCGAAGCCGATATCGTGCTGCCCACCTATGCGGGCCCGGAGATCGGCGTCGCCTCGACCAAGGCTTTTACCTGTCAGCTGGCGGCGCTGGCGTCCTTCGCCATTGCATCGGGTGTGGCGCGCGGCAATCTCAGCGAGGTCGATGAAAAGCGGCTTTGCGCCTCGCTGCTCGAAACGCCGCGCCATATGGCGGAATTCCTTCGCCAAGAACCGGCCATCAAGCAGGTGGCCGAGGAAGTCGCCAAGGCGCGCGACGTTCTCTACATGGGGCGCGGCGCCTCCTATCCGCTGGCGCTGGAAGGCGCGCTGAAGCTCAAGGAAATTTCCTACATCCATGCCGAAGGCTATGCCGCCGGCGAAATGAAGCACGGCCCGATCGCGCTGATCGATGAAGCGGTGCCGATCATCGTCATTGCCCCGCATGACGTGCATTTCGAAAAGACCATTTCCAACATGCAGGAAGTGATGGCGCGCGGCGGCAAGGTGCTGCTGATTTCGGATCGCGACGGCATTGCGGCGGCGGGCAAGGTCTGGGCCTCGATCGAAGTGCCCAAGACCAATGCCTTCATTACGCCGCTGCTTTATGCGGTTCCGGTGCAGTTGCTGGCTTATTACGCCGCTCTCGCCAAGGGCACGGACGTCGATCAGCCGCGTAACCTCGCCAAGAGCGTAACCGTCGAATAGCCGCTTGTCTTTTGGCTGCTGGGTTCGTCGCGAGATCGCTCATGGGCTATTTGCCCACATCGCTCCTCGCTCCTGCCCAGCAGCCAAAATACTGCGCGGCTGGCCTTGGCCGGATCAAGGCCTGCCAGTAATGTCCCGCGATGACCGATCAAAACGCCCTCAAACGCGCCGTTGCCGCCAAGGCCCTCGACTATGTCCAGCCCGGCA
>CBHTTW010000297.1:0-3905 GCA_966096025.1 uncultured Alphaproteobacteria bacterium
CTTGATCTGGCTGTCATTGGCCTCGGAACCGGAATTGGCGAAGAACACCTTGCCCACCGGAAAGGGCGCCATCTCCTTGAGCTTTTCGGACAAAGCGATCGCCGGTTCATGACTCTTGCCGCCAAAGATGTGGGAGAAGGAAAGCTTGCGCATCTGTTCGGCGGCGGTCTCCACCAGCTCTTCCTCGCCCCAACCCAGCGCCGTGCACCACAAGCCGCCCATCGCCTCGATATAATCCTTGCCGTCGGCGCCATAGACGAATACGCCCTTGCCGCGCTCGATGATCAAGGGACCGGTCTGGCGCAAGGTGGTGAGATTGGTGAAGGGATGCAGCAGGCTCGCCATGTCGCGCGCCCGCAAGTCGGACAGATCACTGGTGGTGGAATTCGAGACCGGGGGCATTTTGGCTCTCACTATCGCGGCGCGGGAAAATCTATCCTATGGTATGCGGAATAAAACGGCCAATCCCGGATTGCACCCATGCGTTTCCAGCTAATCGCCGCGCGGACGGCGTTCGCCGCCTTGTTGCTTGCCGTCCTGGCGGGCGCGGGCGCGGTCATTTGTGTCCGGCTGGGCCTGCTGACGGACAAGGGCGGCAGCACGGCGATGGTCCCCGCGACCGGGCTTGGCCTGGCGGCGCTGGCCATGGCCCTGTTGTGGCTGCGTTCGGCGCTGGCCCGCAATGCGGGCGAGGGCAAGCGTATCGGGCTGATAGCCCTTCTGGGTTCGCTGGTTTTTCTCTACCCCCCCGTCTCCTATGTCTATTACGGCTACAAATTGCTGCCCATTCACGACATCACCACCGATCCCGAGGACCCGCCGCAATTCGTCGCCCTGGCCAGAATTCATCCCGCCAATGACCGGACCTTCGATGGCGCGCGCAAGATCACCTATAAGGGCGAGGAGGTTTCGGTGGCCTATGCCATGCATGAGGAATATCCGGTCCTCACCAAGCCCCATGCCGCGCTTTTGGTCTCGCCGCAAAAAACCTTCTGGCGCAGTCATGAAGTGGTCAAGAAGCTGGGCTGGACCATTGTCGAAGCCAATGAAAAGGACTTGCGCATCGAAGCCACCGACAAGAGCCTGTGGTTCGGGCGCATCAGCGACATTGTGATCCGGGTGCGCCCGGCGGGCTCGATCGGCAGCCGGATCGATCTGCGCGCCGAAAGCCGCGACGGCGAGTTGGACCATGGGCGTAACGCGGATCGCCTCAAACAGTTTTTCAACAACTTCAGATTTTGAGCCGCCAGCGGCCATCTTCCGGTGCCGCCCGCCCGCCGGCGCGCAGATGCTCCAAATGCGCCGCGATTTGCTGGGCGGCGGCCATGCGCAGCGCCGGCGCGATATCGGGATAGAGCCGTTCCGCCAATTGCTGGACGGACAGCGCGCCGTCCGCCAGGGCGGCCACGATCTGGCTTTCGCGCATCCGGCGGTGATCGATCAACTGGCCCAGCCATTCCTGGGGCCCGGCAATCGGCGAACCGTGGGTGGGATACAGAATTCCGTCACCCCGCGTCTTGAGCTTTTCCAGGCTGGCCAGATACGCCCCCATATCGCCGTCGGGCGGCGCGATGACGCTGGTCGACCAGCCCATCACATGATCGCCGCTGAACAGCGCGCGCTCTTGTATCAGCCCATAACAGATGTGATTGGCGGTATGACCGGGTGTCGCGACACATTCCAGAACAAAGCCGTCGCCTTCAATCCGCATTCCATCATGGACCAAAATGTCCGGCGCGAAGTCGTGATCATGCGCCTCATCCACCATGGCCGCATCCGAATGGTCTGAAGCCGGTGTTTGAAGCGGCAGCCCATAGGTCTTTGCACCGCTCCAGGCCCGCAAGGCTCGCGCCGCGGGGGAATGATCGCGATGGGTATGGGTGACCAGGATATGACTGAGCTCGCGCGCGCCCAGTACGCGTTTCAAATCGTCGATGTGACCGGGCGAAGCCGGACCCGGATCGATCACGGCAACACGCGGCCCCGCGCCGACGATATAGACGCCGGTTCCCTTGAAGGTGAAAGGACCGGGATTGGGCGCCAAGACCCGCGACACCAGGGGCGATAACCTCACTTCCAGTCCGGGCTGGACGTCCAAGGAACGATCGAACTTCATGCCTTATTAACCCGCGAAAGCCGCCAACCCTCGAAATCCCCACGGTAAAGCAATCTTAAGGAGAAATCCCCCAATCTAAATGCAGGTTTGGCGCGCACTCCGCGCCTGGGGAAAACCGTGGCCAATGACCGTTCCGTTCGCTTCCTGAGCGCTTTGGGAGGCGCCTCCACCAGCCGGGTGCTCAATCTCGCCCGCATCGCGGCCGACAATGCCGGCAATCCCGAACATAACGAAAAGCCGCTTTTCATTTCGCCGGCCATCAACCGGTCCTTTTTGCTCAAGCACCGCACCCGCGCCGACGATGCCTATCTTTTTGCCAGCCCCCGTTCGGTGGCGACCAAGATCATCATCCCCTTCGATCCCGCCGACTTGCGCGCCGGCGGCCGCTCGCTGTTTGTCGATCAGCGCGGCTATGCCGAAATCCTGCGCGAGGCCGGCAGCTACAGCACCGAGACTTTGGAACGCGACATTTCGGTCCTGCGCCTGCTGAATGCGGTGCCTTCGCTCGATCCGTTCCTGTTGCGCGAGCATCTGCGCAATAACAAGATCGAAGTCGCGCCAAGCTATTTCACCATCTCCGACGGCGACCAGGAGCGCATGCATGCTTTCGTCAGCCAGGAAATGTCGCAACTGGTGATGCTGGCGGGCGGCGGCGGCGATTCCAGCAACCGGCTGGTCTCGGCCATGCTGTCCAACCAGATCGACGAAAAACTGGAGCCCTTGCGCGTCACCTTGGGCCTGACCGGCAACGATTTCCGCGAAGGCGTTTTTTCCTGGCGCGGCTTTCTCTATTACAAATGGTCGATGGGAAAATTCTGGCCCGATGTGATCGGCGTGCTGCGCGAGATCAACAAAATCCAACCCTTTGGCGGCCAGACGCCGGAGCAGAAAGTGTTTCTCGCCAATGCCCGCCGCAGCATCATCGAGATGGTGCGCGACAATGGCAGCCATGTGAACAAGGCGCTGGCGGTCTACGATTCCTCTTTCGGCGACCTGGTGCACAACCAGACACCCAAGGCCTTCCGCGACTTTTTGCTCAGCGCGCCCTACATGTTCCTGGAGCTGGGCGAAAAGCTGGGCGCGATTTCGCACATTGTCAGTTTCTGGCGCTATCGTTTCGGCCCCGGCGCGCCGCCGCACATCGACAGCGAAGAACTGGCCGCCATCTTCCAGGATTTCTCCAGCGGCTTCGGCGAAAAGATCAAGGGTGAGCCTTCCGTGATCAAGAAGCCGACGGTGATTGACACCACCGCCGCTTAGAGCAAGCTGTGCCCCTTCGCGGAGGCTTGCTTGAAAAGCTTTGAAATCATCGCCGCGCTGCTTGTGGCCGCGATCCTGTTCGTCATTCTCAAAGTCATCGGCATGGTGGCCAAGCTGGCCGCCATCGCCGCCCTGGTCGGATTTGTCGCCGGGCTGTTTCTGGCGCGCCTTTTTCGCCGCTAAAGGCCATGGAACTTTCGGTTCCGGAGTGCGTTAATGGGGCACCCGAATTTGGAAGGACGCCCCCCATGTTTAACTCCTTGATCAAGCTGGCTTCGGCTGCGGCCCTGGCCTCTGTCTGTTTTGTAATGCCCGCCCAGGCGGACGCCGATGACCAGAATGAACTGCTGCGCGATGCCAACCGGGTGGTGAACCATCTGCGCAGCGACCCCGCCTTCGGCACCGCGCGCAACATGTTGCAGGGCGCCGAAGCTGTATACATCGTGCCCCATCTGGTGAAAGGCGGCTTCATCTTCGGCGCCGAAGGCGGCGAAGGCGTGTTGCTGCACCGCACCGGCAAAGGCTGGAG
>CBHTTW010000298.1:0-3904 GCA_966096025.1 uncultured Alphaproteobacteria bacterium
CCTTCATTCAAAAAGAACTCGGCATCGACTCCACCATCATGGGCGTGATCCTGGGTGCCTTTTTCTGGACCTATGCCATCTTTCAATTGCCGTTCGGCTGGTTCGCCGACAAGGTCGGTGCGCGCATCGCCCTTGCCGCCGCCGTGGTCTGGTGGTCGATCGCCACGGTCCTCACCGCCACGGCAAACGGAATCGCATCACTGATCGGCTACCGGCTGCTGTTGGGCGTGGGCGAGTCGGGTGCCTATCCTTCCGGCACCAAGATCAATATGGCTTGGTTTCCACGCCGGGAGCGGGCCATCGCAGCCAGCATCTTCGACAGCGGCTCACGCATCGGCAATGCTCTGTCTCTGCCCTTGGTCGCCTTGATCATCGGCACCTTCGGCTGGCGCATGTCCTTTGCGGTGACCGGGCTGATCGGCTTCGTTTGGGTGGCCGTCTGGCTGATCCTCTATCGCGATCCGGAGAATCATAAGTCGGTGACACCGGAGCAAGTCGCGGCACTTCAAGCCGAACGCGGCAGCGAGCCGGCGGGTCCCAAAGTTTCCTGGTCCTCACTGTTCGGGTATCGCACCATCTGGGGCATGATGATCGGCTTCTTCTGCCTGAACTTTGTCATCTACTTTTTCATCACCTGGTTTCCCACCTATCTGATGGAAGCGCGGGGTTTTTCGCTGAAGCAGCTTGGCACCCTGGGATTGTTGCCGGGGCTGGTCTCAATCCCTTGCGGCTGGCTGGGCGGCTTTACCTCGGACGCGCTCTATCGCCGTGGCTGGAGCCTGACCCGGGCGCGCAAGACATGCCTGGTCGGCGGCATGCTGATGTCGTCGGTCATCACCTTGTCGGCTTTTGCGCCTAACAACTATGTCGCGCTCGGCCTGTTCGCGGTGGCCTATGGCAGCCTCGCCTTCACCGCCGCCAGCATCTGGTCTTTGCCGGCCGATGTGGCGCCCTCGCCCGCCCATGTTGCCTCCATCGGCGGCATCCAGAATTTTGCCGCCAACCTCGCCGGCATTGTCACCACCACCTTTACCGGTCTGATGCTGACCATCACCGGCGGCTCCTTTGTCATACCGATGCTGGTGGCGGGAGGCTTTTGCATTCTGGGCGCCATCGTCTATCTGTTTGTGATAGAGGAAATCAAACCCCTGACACCCCGCGAGCCGACTGCCTGAAACCATGAAGATCGTCAATTACAACGGATTCCGCGACGCGGCGAAGAAACGCCTGCCGAGTTTCATCTTCGAATATATCGACGGCGGCAGCTATGACGAGCACACGCTGCGCCGCAATGTCGATGACTTCAAGGCCATAACCTTGCGTCAGAAGGTGTTGCGCGATGTCTCGAACCTGCGGCTGGGCACGCGCCTGTTCGGCCGCGACATGGCGCTGCCCATCGCACTGTCGCCGATCGGCATTGCCGGCTTTTACCGCCGCCGGGGCGAGACCCAGGCGGTGCGGGCCGCCGAAGCGGCCGGCATTCCCATGGTCCTCTCCACCATGTCCTGCTGTCCGGTCGAGGAAGTGCGCGCCGCCAGCGCCCAGTCTTTTTGGATGCAGCTCTACATCATCCGCGACCGCGGCTTCATGAAGGACTTTCTGCTGCGCATGGAGAAATGCGGCATCGACACGCTGTTCCTCACTGTCGACCTGGCGATCAACGGCATTCGCTATCGCGACCGGATCGGCGGATTGGCGGGCTCGCAAAGCCTGTTGCAGCGGCCCGACCGGCTGCTCGACATCCTGTCCCATCCGGCTTGGGCCTTGGATGTCGGCCTGCTGGGCCGGCCGCTGACCATCGGCAATGTCGCGCCCGCCATGCCGAACGGCGCGGGGCTGAAACAATTCCAGGCCTGGGTGGCGCGCAATTTCGATCCTTCCGTGACCTATAAGGACATCGCCTGGCTGCGCCAGCACTGGAAAGGCAAGCTGGTCCTGAAAGGCATCACCGATCCGGGCGATGCGGTGCGCGCCGTGGATGAAGGCATGGACGGAATCGTGGTTTCCAATCATGGCGGACGGCAATTGGATGGTTCCTTGTCCAGCATCGCCGCGCTTGCCCCGGTGCGCGATGCCGTGGGGGGACAAACGACAGTGATGCTGGACGGCGGTGTCCGCTCGGGATTGGATGTCTTGCGCGCGCTGGCGCTGGGCGCCGACAGCGTGCTGTTGGGACGGGCCTGGGCCTATGCCTTGGCGGCGCGGGGCGAGGCCGGTGTCTCGCAGATGCTCGCCATCATGAAAGAGGAACTGGAAGTGGCCATGTCGCTGACCGGCCAGACCGACGTGCGCGCGCTGGACAGCGATCTCGCCCTGACCCGTCCTTAGGAGCGACCATGTGGAGTGACCTGTCGGGAAAACGCGTGTTGGTGACGGCCGGCGGCGACGGCATCGGTCTGGAAATCGCGCGTGCCTTCGCCGCCGCCGGCGCCAAGGTCATGATTTGCGATATTCGTGCCGAAAGCCTGGAGCGCCTCGCCAAGGAACTGCCCCAGATGCACAGCTGCATCGCCGACGTCTCGCGCGAAGATGACGTGGCATCGATGTTCGCATCGGCCGACCAGAAGCTCGGCGGTTTGGACATATTGATCAACAATGCCGGCATTGCCGGACCTACCGGCGGCGTGGAGACTTTGTCTTTGGCCGATTGGGAACGCACCTTGGCCGTCAATCTCACCGGCCAGTTTCTCTGCATTCGCCAAGCGGTGCCGCGCCTGCGCCAAGGCAATGGTCCATCGATCATCAATCTGGCATCCGCCGCGGGTCATCTGGGTATGCCGGGACGCGCGCCCTATTCGGCGTCCAAATGGGGTGTGGTCGGCCTGACCAAAACCCTGGCGATCGAACTTGGCCGTGACGGCATCCGGGTCAATGCCATTCTGCCGGGCGCGGTGGATGGTCCGCGCATTCGCGCCGTCATCGCCGCCAAGGCAAATGCGTTGGGCAAGCCGGTGGAAGAGATGACGCGGGTCTATACCGATCAGGCGGCGCTAGGCCGGATGGTCACCGCCCGCGATATCGCCAATATGGTGCTGTTTGCCGCCAGCGAACTGGCCGCCAATATTACCGGACAGGAATTGGCCGTGGACGGACTCACCCAGGCGTTGAGTTGATCCGTCCCGGCGCGAAAAAAGTTAAAATTCTCCGGGAAAAGCTAGCAGACAGGCAGGTTAACCGGAAGATTGTGGAAAGCGGGCACGGTCTCGCCACGTTCCTGCCGCGAGCGCATGCTCTTCTATCGAGCGCAGCTTGCCGGACATATCATGAGCAGGAAAGGCAGCCCGCATTTGACAATGCGCCGCGAAAGACCGGCGTCTCAGGAAACCGACCAAATGCGGGTCCAGCGCCGTGACCGTATTCTGGCCTGGAGCTGCTGTGCCGGCGTGCATTTGACGGTACTCGCCGCCTTGTTCTGGCCGCATGGCCAAAAACCGCTCAAGGCCCAGCCGCCTCCCATATTGGTCAGTGTCCTGAACACGCCCGCACCGCCCAGTCCGCCGGCCGAGCCCGGTGGGCGGGATGAGGCCATCGAACCCACTTTGGTGCGTCCGGTCCCGCCCACTTTGGTTCCGGTCAGCATCCGGGTGCAGGACAATTCCGACCTGTTGAGCGACTCTCAAATCGCGGGAGCGGCGAGTGTGGGCGAAGGCAGCGGTGGCGGCGGCGCCTGCGACTTGGGCCGCGCCGTGCAACAGGCGCTGCGGCGCGACCCGCTGGTTCACAATGCGGTGCGAGGCGCCAATCGTTTGGGCAAGGCCGTGATGATGTGGAACGGCGATTGGGTGCGCTCGGGCGGGCAGGACGGCAAGGGCCTTTCCGCCGTGCGCGAGGCTATCATGTGGGAAGTGGCGTTTGCGCCGGAAGCCTGCCGCAATGAGCGGATGCGCCAACCGGTGCTGCTGTC
>CBHTTW010000299.1:0-3887 GCA_966096025.1 uncultured Alphaproteobacteria bacterium
GTGACCAACCGCTTCCCCAATATCTCCACCGTGCGGGTGCGGGACGCCATCCAGCAGGTACAGACTCTTCTCGCCTCGTTGGCCCAGGGCGTCAGCGCCGCCAGCCTGATCACCATCCTGGCGGGCCTCTTGGTGCTGGCGGGCGCCATCGCGGCGGGAAGCCGCGCGCGGCTCTACGACGCCACCATCCTGAAGGTCCTGGGCGCCACCCGGCCGCGAATCGCTTTGGTCTATGTCATCGAATATGGCGTGTTGGGCGCCGCCACCGGCCTGCTGGCGCTGGCAGCCGGCACCCTTGCCGCCTGGATCATCGCCAAGACGATTCTGGACGTTCCCTTCACCTTCGACGCACAGGCGGTGATTGTGACAGTGGCGGGCGGCGGGGCGGCAACCCTGCTTTTTGGCCTGTTTGGCGCCCTGGGCGCCTTGTCGGTGCGCCCGGCGCGGCGGCTAAGGTCCACTTAACCGTCTTTATTTGTTCATTTTTCGACGGCCTTGATACCGCCACAGCAAACCACGATATATTGGGGGTCAAAGGGAGTAACAAATGGCTGACTATGACAACCGTTTAGTACGTGGCGCGACCACCGTCGCCGACACGATGGATGCCGGCCTGCGCGCGCATATGCTGCGGGTCTACAACTACATGGTGGGCGCACTGGCGCTGACCGGCGCGGTGGCTTACGGCGTCGCAAACACGCCCGCCTTGCTGAATATGATCTATCAGGTCGCCCCCAACGGCGCGCTGCAGCCCACCATCCTGGGTTGGATTGTGATGCTGGCTCCCATCGGGCTGGTGCTGCTGCTGTCCATGCGCATCAATCACATGAGCCAGGGCGCGGCGCAGGCCACCTTCTGGGGCTATGCGGCGCTGGTCGGCGCATCCCTCGCTTCGATCCTGATCGCCTATACCGGCGCCAGCGTGGCGATGACCTTCTTCGTTACCGCCGGCACCTTCGGCGCCATGAGCCTTTGGGGCTATACCACCAAGCGGGACCTGACCGGCTTCGGCAGCTTCCTGTTCATGGGCCTGATCGGCATCCTGCTGGCGAGCCTGGCGAACATGTTCTTCAAGTCGCCGGTGGTGGATTTCGTCGTCAGCATTCTTGGCGTTTTGATCTTCACCGGCCTCACCGCGTGGGACACCCAGAAGATCAAGAACACCTACTATGCCGTGGGCGGCGATGTGGCGGTGGCGGGCAAGGCCGCGATCATGGGCGCGCTGGCGCTCTATCTCGACTTCCTGAACATCTTCCTGTTCCTGCTGCGCTTCCTGGGCAATCGCCGCTAAGCGCCGGCAAATGCAAAATAAAAGGCCCGGTGGAAACACCGGGCCTTTTTCTTTTCAAGGCGTCAGCGCTTTCAAAAGCTTTTTATCGAATATCCTCAGCACTTGGGCCAGGTCTTGGCCGCGCTTGAGGATCATGCCGCCCGCCGCGACCACGCTATACTGGCCTTGCTTGGCGCGCAGCCGGGGGTGTTTTTCGATGCGAAACAAGGGCATCTCGGCGGCGTGGCGGAAAATCGAGAACACCGCCACATCTTCCAGGAAATCCAAGGCGTAATCGCGCCATTCTCCCGCTGCGACCATGCGGCCATAGATGCAAAGAATGCGGTTGAGCTCGTGGCGATCGAAGGTGACTTGCGGCACCGTCGCCGGAGACATGTCACGCGCCGCTTTTTCAGCACCAACGGCGCGGTGCAAAGATATGGGCTCTTCCACCATCTTCTCAGATGATGGGGTGGGAACTCGCGCGCCGCAAGCGGGGAACTTCCAACTTTGTTATCGGATTTGTCATGCCGTGCCCTGAAATGGTCATGATTGAACCATGGCGTGGCCGCTTTCCCCGGCCAATAATTGATGGTCGGTTGGCTGTGAGTCGGCTCGGATTAACAAGCCCCCCAGCCCCTTTCCGGGACGGCATCGCGCCAACCGATATTTCCAATAGTAGCACCCAGCCTCCCTGCGCGTTTCTCCGGCGCGCGGGAGCGCGCATGCATGTCGATCTATTGACGCAAAGTCGCAATAAATTCCCGGATCCATGCCGCATACTGGCCGAACAGGCCGCCAATGGCGCCCACCAGGGCGCAGATCATCACCCCATAGGGCAGGAAATCGTCGGGCCGGTCGCCCAGCAGATTCGCCGTGCCCACCGCCGTCAGGCCGCAGGCCGCCCCGATCACCAGCCCGCCCAACGCACCCGCAACATAGCCCCGCGCCAGATCGCGGGCGTACAGCAGCGCCGCGGTGCCGGCGATCATCATGCAGCCGAACAGGCCGAAATGCTTGGTGATCAAAGGCCGGTAATGGCCCAGCACCATGAAGCCGGCCTCCAGCAACACCCCGACCAGCAGGGCGCGGTCGAGAATTTTGGTATCGATCAGGGTTTTGGCGATCTTTTTCATGGCCAAAGCCTAGCCAGCACAGGCCCGGCGTAAACCCCTTTTTGCGCTGTCCTTGCGGGAAAATCCCGATTTCTCTAATCAGTTCCGCATGGTGGGCGAAACTCTCAGCATGGCGCCGGACGTGTTCCTGCGCGATCTCTGGTACATGCCGGCGTTGGCTTCCAGCCTGCGCCCCGGCCAAATGCGCCGTGAAATGCTGCTGGGCGAACCGGTGCTGCTGGGGCGCATGAAGGACGGGACGCTGTTCGCCATGCGCGATATCTGTCCCCATCGCGGCGTGCCCTTGTCGGCGGGCCGCATCATGACAGAAGGCAGTGTGGAGTGCCCCTATCACGGCTGGCGCTTCAAGACCGACGGCCAGTGCAGCAAGATCCCCTCCCTCACCGGCGAGGAAACGCTGGACATCGAAAAGATCAAAGTCCGCTCCTATCCGGTGCGCGAACAGGACGGGCTGATCTGGGTCTATATGGCGGCCAAGCCGGGCGCCGCGCCCAAAAGCGAACCGCCGCGCTCCGGTTCCAGCCATCCCATGCGCTGGACCGAGACCCAGACCTTCCGCTGCGGCATCGATCACGCCGTGATCGGCCTGATGGATCCGGCGCACGCGGCCTATGTGCACGATCATTGGTGGTGGAAGCGCAAGGCGCGGTTGAAGGAAAAACATTACGCGCCCCTGCCCAATGGGTTTGTGATGACGGCTCACAAGCCGTCCAAACCCGCCTACAGCCTGCTGGGCGACGTCACCACCGAGATCACCTTTGAATTGCCCTCCACCCGATTCGAGATCGTCCGGGGCACCTTGTTCGGCCTCAGCTTCAAGGTTGTGGGGCTGACCGTCTGCACCCCGCGCGATGGCGAAACCACCGACATCATCCAGACCTTCTGGTGGCCGGGCTGGCTGAATTTCATCTATCCGTTGTTCTGGACCTTGGGGCCCACCTTCATCGGCGACGACCGCAAGATCGTGGAGCTGCAGCGCGAGGGGCTGAAATTCAATCCCAACCTGATGCTGATCCAGGACAGCGACCAGCCCGCCATCTGGTACCACCGGGTCAAAAAAGCCTGGGCGGAATCGGTCGAAAATGGCACGCCCTTCGTCAATCCTGTGCAGGAACGCACCCTGCGCTGGAAAAGCTGAGCTGCTACGTCGATTCAGGGGTTGCGCGCCTCGCCCTACCGCTCTAAACGGTCCCCTTAACCTACAACTTGGCAGGCCCCAAACGCCCTCAAAAGCGTGGCCGGTTTGCGCGCGACCGAAGAAGCAGATTCATGCCCAAACGCACCGATATCCATACCGTCCTGATCATCGGCGCGGGGCCCATTGTCATCGGTCAGGCCTGCGAATTCGACTATTCCGGGGCCCAGGCCTGCAAGGCCCTGCGCGAAGAGGGCTACCGGGTGGTGCTGGTCAATTCCAATCCCGCCACCATCATGACCGACCCCAACATGGCGGACGCCACCTATATCGAGCCGATCACGCC
>CBHTTW010000300.1:0-3872 GCA_966096025.1 uncultured Alphaproteobacteria bacterium
TGAATGTCACCGACGCCTATAGCTCCGACTATAACGGCTACCGGCCCAATCCCGGCGCCACGGAACAGTATCGCTGGGAGGCGCCGGGCCGTAGCGCGAGCTTCCCGACCCTGGCGGCGATGAGCGCCGCGACCGGCCAGGAGCGGCATGGTGTCGAACTGGACGCCGATATCTTCGATAAGATGATCCTGCCCGATCCGGCCACGCGCCATAAGGTCTATCATGCGATGGATTTGAGCTTCCGCCTCAAGCCGCGCGGCAAGGCGGTGGATGCGGGGGATCGCATCCCGACCGTCAATGAAGGGTTTGCCGGCGCCGCGCCGGATCTGGGCGCGCTGGAGGTGGGCCAGCCCGAACCGCATTACGGGCCGCGCTGGGTCAATTTCCAGCCCTTCTATCGCTAGAGGCCGCATGCCGAAGTCGCCGGAATTCTGGAATTTCTTTGACGGCGAGGCCGCGCCCAGGCTCGCCTTGCGCGCCGCGACATTCCGAAAAATGTTCGAGCATCTGGACCGGTTGGATGCGCCGGTCAACATCATCGAAACGGGATGCGCGCGGTTCAAGGATGACTGGGCCGGCGAAGGCCAGAGCACGTTGCTGTTCGACAAGTATGTTCATCATCATGCCGCGGAGTCGAAACTCTATTCCGTCGATATCAACAAATCGGCGATCGATTACGCCAGGTCCCAGGTCGGGCCGAGGACGGCGCTGACCAACGATGACAGCGTAAAATATCTGGCCCGATTGACCGCGGATTTCCTGGCGGAAGGGCGCACCGCCGACCTGGTCTATTTGGACGCCCATGACCTGGACTGGCATTACTGGTATCCGTCCGCCGCCCATCATCTGATGGAACTGTGTTCGGTGTTGCGTATCTTGAGAAAGGATACATTGGTCGTGGTCGATGACAGCGCGATTTCGGCGCACTTCGTGCGCGGCGCCAACAACTCCATCACGTTCACATCCCCGCCCGTCATTGGCGGCAAGGGCCGCCTGGTGGCGGAATTCGCCGCCCGCGCCGGCGCCAAGGTGGAATTTTCCGACTATCAGGCCGGGTGGTCCGGGTTTTGAGGGGATGGCGCTTTGACCCCAAGCGGCCCAGCGGCGCGTGGCAATTGTTCCCTATGCCAGGAATTACCAGGGCGAATAAGTAGGCTTGAAAAAAATGCATACCTCGCTCCGGCACCGCAGAGCGAAAATTTTTTCTCCATCCCCTCTTGCAGCCGTTTGGCGGGCTCCTACCTCAAAATACGCTTGGCGGCGACCAGCGCCAGGTTCGCCCCCCAGGGGCGAATGTTCAACGCTTCTAGGAGGTTGAAAAATGCGTACCGAATATGCCCCCTTCTTCCGTTCCACCGTCGGGTTTGATCATCTGTTCGATCTGTTGGAGCAAGGGTCCGAAACTGCCCAAGGGTATCCGCCCTACAATATTGAGCGTGCGGATGAGAATAATTACCGCGTGACCGTTGCCGTGGCCGGCTTCGCGGAAAAAGACCTCAACATCGAAGTGCGTGACGGGGTCCTCACCGTCGAGGGAAAGCGCGACCCCGACAACAAGGCAACCTACCTGCATCAAGGCATTGCGGGACGCGGCTTCCAACGCCAATTCCAACTGGCCGAGCACATGGAAGTTCGGGGCGCCCGGCTTGAAAACGGGCTTCTGAGCGTGGACCTTGAGCGTGTGGTCCCCGACGAGAAGAAGCCTCGGCGGATCATCATCAACGCGCCCGAACTGAAGACAATCGGCAGCAGCAGGGCAGCCTAGCCCTTCGGAGAAGGGAGCCCGGCCGGCCGCGCCGGGCTCCCATGCCGGAGTGCATAACAGGTGTTATCGAGGCAGGAACGGAGGACTGCCAGCCTAAACGGAGCATGAATCATGGAGAACAATGGAAACGTGATATCCATCGGCCAGGGAGCGGCCAATCTGAACCGGTCCTTTTGGAGTTTCAATTATCCTCATCAGGTTGTGAACGATGCGAAACTGGACCCGGAGGAAAAGCGCGCAATCCTGTCGGCCTGGGCATCCGATGAACATGCCGTCGAGTCGCTGCCCACACTGCGCCATCTGCCGGGTACGCCGTTCCCGGTGACCTTTACCTCGATAATGGCCGCGATGGTCGCGCTCGACAAAATAGCCGGTGCCAATAATGGAGACCCGTCCTTGCCGGCGGCGCCGGTCAATGCCGACCTTTTCGCGAACTCGGCCGGCATGGGGAACGATCTCATCATGGCGCTGGATCGAAGGCGCCGTCTGCGAACTGCCAGGTGGAGTGACGCCAAGCCTAAAGGAGGGGCTAGGGCGATGGCTTAGAACCCGCTGTAAAGAGCATCCAATCGGGATCCCCAAAGATGCAGGTGAATGACGATGAAGCCGGCCGACGAAACGCATGCCCTATCGAACTTTCATACCGCGACTTCCTTGGAAAGCAGCAAGGTCCGCATCGTTGTAGCCGTCATCTTCGGACTCTTGATCGGCGCCGCCGGAATTTACAGCTATGAGATCGGAATGTGGGATGCCAAGCCTGCGCCCATTGTCCCGGACCATCAACTTCCGTCACCGCCGCCAATCGTTGTTCCGCCGCGGACTTAGGGCGGCACACATTCGCCGCTATTTCCCCGGCGGCTTCGGCGGCTGTGCGAAAGGCCCGCCCGTAACCCGGCCGGGCTTGTTCCACAGCGCGCCGAATTCCAGTTTTTCGGCCGCTACAAAGGCGGCTTGAATACCGGGGCCCGGGGCGGTGAGCTTGTCGCCGCCATGACCCTGGAAGCATTTGAAGTCGGGACGGTTCTGCCAGAACCAGGGACCGCATAGATATTTGCCGGCGCGCAGCGCGGCATCGTGCACGATGTTGATGGCGCGCTCATAATCCGCGTCGCCCTGTTTGTAGCCGGTGAAATTGCTGAGATCGCCGGAGGCGGCGAACACCGCGTCGATGCCGGGCAGTGCGGCGATCTTGTCGGCATCGCGCAAGCCGTCCAGGGTTTCGATCATGGCGATCACCACGACATTCCTGTTGAAGGTGGCGCGATAGCCGCCGGGCACCTTGGCATAGGCCTGGGTCATGTTGCCCTGGCTGCGTCCGCCCATCGGCGGGTGATAGGACCACCTGACCGCCTCGCGCGCCTCGGCCACGTCATGCACGGTGGGAATGATCAGCACCACGGCGCCCAGATCCAGCGCATGCTGCAGGTCGATCTGGTTGGCGGTGGGAACGCGCACGCCGGGCACCGCCTTGGCATTGGGGCAGCGGCTCCACATTTTCTGCACCGAGTCCCAGGTGCCGGCGGAATGCTGCATTTCGGTCCAGACGAAATCGACGCCGGAATTGGCCGCGGCGCAGTAGACGGCGGGATCGGCATTGCCCATCACCGTGACGCTGGTGATCTTCTCGCCCCGCATCATCTTCCATTTGACGGGATTCCAGATCGGCGTGTTGGCCGGTGCTTCGAAGGCGGTGCCGAACTTCCATGTCTTCATGTTGAAAGCGCCCTGGTTGACCGCGCCGGGCGGCGCGCTTTTGTCGGCCTGGCTGTCCATCCCGGCCTTGGCGGCAAGCGGAAAGGGGCCGGCGGGCGGCTGGGCCCAGGCTAATGTGACGGATGGTCCCGCGAACAGGGCCGCGCAAAGCGCCGCGAACAAGGCTCTCATGCTTGTTTCCCCCAACTACCCGGCGTTTCTGATGACGCGCTTTGAAGCGCAGGATGATTGCCGCGCCGGCAAGGCCCGTCAATGGCGGGCTTGCCAAGGCGGGGGCAGGGCGACAAGCTTCATGAGCTTTTGGGGAGGGTGGCATGGCTTGGCATCGTCGCGCTGTTCTGGGCGGTTTGGCGACGGCGCCGTTAGCGACGCCGGCCTTGGCGGCGCTGGACCA
>CBHTTW010000301.1:0-3857 GCA_966096025.1 uncultured Alphaproteobacteria bacterium
TCGTGCATTTCCTGGGTGCGGATCTGGATTTCCACCCGCTGCTTTTCCGGCCCGATCACCGTGGTGTGAATGGAGCGATAGCCGTTGGGTTTGGGGGTCGAGATGAAATCCTTGAAGCGCTCGGGCACCATCTGCCAGCTGGTATGGATGATGCCCAAGGCGCGATAGCAATCCGCCGCCGAACCGACAATGACGCGGAAGCCGAAAATATCGGACAGCTGCTCGAAGGACAGTTTCTTGGTCTGCAGCTTGCGCCAGATGGAAAAGGGGCGCTTGCCGCGGCCATAGACCCAGGCCTCCATGCCATGCTCGGCTAGGCGGCGCTTGATCTGATCGGCGATGCGGCCCACCCGGTCGCCGCCCACCATGTCGAGACGGGCAAAGTGCGTGACAATGGAATTGCGCGCTTCCGGATCGAGTTCGGCGAAAGCCAGGTCTTCCAGCTCCTCGCGCACATTCTGCATGCCGATGCGCCCCGCCAGCGGCGCATAAATGTCCACCGTCTCCTGCGCGATGCGGCGGCGCTTGTCGGGTTTGTCGATGTAACCCAGGGTGCGCATATTGTGCAGCCGGTCGGCCAGCTTGACCAAGAGCACACGGATGTCGCTGGTGATGGCCAGCATCAGCTTGCGGAAATTCTCCGCCTGCTTGGTGCGTTCGGAAAAAACTTCCAGCTGGGAAAGCTTGGTGACGCCGTCCACCAGGTTGGCGATCTCCTCGCCGAATTTTTCCCTGATGTCCTCGTAAGTGACCAGCGTGTCTTCGATCGTGTCGTGCAACAGCGCGGTCACGATGGTGGCGACGTCCAGCTTGAGGTCGGTGAGGATCGCGGCGACTTCCAGCGGATGGGCGAAATAGGGATCGCCCGAGGCGCGGAACTGCTTGCCATGGGCGGTCATGGCATAGACATAGGCCTTGTTGAGCAGGGCCTCGTCGGCGCCCGGGTCATAGGCCAGCACCCGCTCGACCAGGTCGGTCTGGCGCATCAACCGGCGGCGGCCGCGCACAGGGGTGGGCGCCGGCTTTGGGGCCGTTTCAGCCGAAGGGGTGGAGGCAGGCGAGCTCATCCGACAAATATAGGCGGATAAAGCGGAAATCAGAACCTAAAGGACAGGCAAAAAAGCTGGATTTCCGGCTTTTAAGGCGGTCTCTACCCTGTCCGACCGAGGATTTTTGGCCGGAGGGCGGCCGGGCCGCTCGCCCAAGCTCGCGGCGTTCGATGCTCAAATCGATTCACTGGATCGATTTGACCGGCTTTCGCCGGTCGCATCTCACTCTTCGTAGTCGGCTTCCGGCTCAGGCTGCGGTTCAGCCCGGCGCTGAGCTTCCGTCGTCAAGGCGCGCAGCAGCTCTTCCTCGGTAACCTGGCGGTGCGAGGGATCCTCGCGATCGTCGGTTTCGGGACGGGCCTCTTCCGGCTCATCCACTTCGGCATGCTTCTGCAGCGAGCGGATATAATCTTCCTTGGCCTCATCCGGCTTGATCAGCTTGGCGGCGATTTCGCGCAAGGCCACCACCGGATTCTTGTCCCGGTCGCGCTCCAACATCGGCTCGGCGCCGCCCGAAAGCTGGCGGGCGCGGAAACCGGCGGTCAGCACCAGGTCAAAGCGGTTGGGAATCTTGTCGACGCAATCTTCGACGGTGACGCGGGCCATGGTCGTCCTTATTTCAAGAAGTCAATTCAATAGCTTAGCGGCCCGAAAAGCCGCCGCCATCGAGGGTTGGCGGGGGGATAGCACAAAAAACCGGGTCTAGGCGAGCTTTTTAGGAGCATCCCGGTCCGGCAGCCCGGCCAACAATTCCCCCGCCCCCAGCCGGGACAGGGGGTGCTGCCAACCGGGGGCGATCTCGGCCAAAGGGGCCAGGACGAAACTGCGCTCCGCCAAGCGGGGATGGGGCAGCACCACCTCTGAGGCCATGATCCGCCCGTCATAGTCCAGCAGGTCCAAATCCAGGGTCCGGGATGCATTGGCGGCGCCGCGCACCCGCCCAAAACCGGCTTCCACGTCATGCAGCAGCATCAGCAATTCGGCGGGCTGAAGCCGGGTCGCGACCGAGGCCACCGCGTTGACGTAAGGCGCCTCTGACGGATCAGGCCAGGCGGGGGTTTGGTAGAAGGACGAAACCGCCAGGATGGTGATGCCGCATTCCTTCAGCCGGCCCAGGGCGCTGCTCAGGGTCGCCGCCGGCGGACCGGCGGCGCTCGGCAGATTGGCGCCCAGCGCGATCAGGATCATGGGCTTTTTTATCCGCTGGCGCGGCGCAACGCCAATCGCTGGACTCCGCGCGATACTGGCCTTAGTGCGGAACCATGAAATCTCCCGCCACGCCGCCGCGCGATTGCCCGCTTTGCCCGCGCCTCAAAAGCTTTCGCGATGCCAATCGCGCCAAATATCCGGACTGGTTCAACGACCCGGTGCCCAGCTTCGGACCTTTGACGGCGCGCATCCTGATCGCGGGCCTGGCGCCCGGCCTGCAAGGCGCCAACCGCACGGGACGCCCCTTCACCGGCGATTGGGCAGGCGACCTGCTCTACGCCACCCTGCTGAAACACGGCCTGGCCAAAGGCAAATACGAAGAACGCGCCGATGACTCGCTGGAGCTGGTGGATTGCCGCATTGCCAATGCGGTGCGCTGCGTGCCGCCCCAGAACAAGCCGGAGCCGTCAGAGATCAAGACCTGCCGCCAGTTCCTGAAAAGCGAATTGGAAACCCTGCCCAACATCAAAGTGATTTTGGCGCTGGGCAAGATCGCCCATGACTCGGTGTGCGACACGCTCGGCGCACGCAAGGCGCTGCACCCCTTCAAGCATGGCGGCGCTTACGGAATCGGAAAGTTCAAGCTGATCTCCAGCTATCATTGCTCGCGCTACAACACCAATACCGGGGTGCTGACCACCAAGATGTTCGAGGATGTGGTGGAGAAGGCCAAAAAGGCCGCGCTTAGCACCTGATGTCATTCCCGGCCGAGCGCTGCGACGCAGCGCGAGTGGGGTCCGTAGCGACAGCGTACGGACAACCCAGGTGGTCAGATCGGACCTAGTCTACCCACCTGGGTCCCCTTCCCTCGCCGCACGCTATCGCGTCCGGCTCGAAGGGGATGACACTGGAATTTGTGCGCGACAACAACGCTAAGCCGGGAAGTGACAGACGGCCTCGATATTGTGACCGTCGGGATCCAGCATGACTAACCTTTATCCCGCATCAGCCGCGCCTTGTCGCGCTGCCAGTCGCGTTGTTTCTCGGTTTCGCGCTTGTCGTGCAGCTTCTTGCCCTTGGCGATGCCCAGCTCCAGCTTGGCCTTGCCCTTGGCGTTGAAATAGAGCTTGAGCGGGATCAGGGTCATACCCTCGCGCTGGATGGCGGCGGCCAACTTGGCCGCCTCGCGCTTGTGCACCAGCAATTTGCGGGTGCGTTTGGGCTCATGATTGAAGCGGCTGGCCTGGGTGTATTCGGGGATATAGCAGTTCACCAGCCACAGCTCGCCGTCCTTGGCATGGGCATAGGATTCCCCGATGGTGGTCTTGCCGGAGCGCAAGGATTTGACCTCCGAGCCCACCAGCATGATCCCCGCTTCCAAGGTGTCGCCGATGGCATAGGCGTAACGCGCCTTGCGGTTGTCGGCGATAATCTTGAAACCGTCGTCTTTTTTCTTGGCCATGGGCCAAAGGTAAGGCGTCGCGGCTAGAACTTCAAACCGGCATGCTGCATGGCCGCTTTCACCAACCCGCGCGCATTCTCGCTGGCTTCCGCCAAGGGCAACCGCACGGACTCGCTGCACAGGCCCAGCAGCGAGGCGGCATACTTCACCGGCGCCGGGCTGGTTTCGCAGAACAGCGCATCATGCAGCGGCATCAG
>CBHTTW010000302.1:0-3855 GCA_966096025.1 uncultured Alphaproteobacteria bacterium
CGCCGCTCGAGCAGGTCGTGCGTATCCGCACCGGCGAAACGGATGGTGACGCGCTGTAAGACCGGAAAGGTTTTTGGCCGTCCACAAAGGGGACTGAACATGAGAATTGAAAATCTGAAAAAAGCGGGAACAGCGGTGCTTGCCGGCCTCGGCACGCTCGCCATGACCGCGGGCGTCGCATTCGCCCAGGAAGCCGCCAAGGCGCCGCCCGTGCCCGATAAGGGCGATACGGCCTGGATGCTGGTTTCCACCATCCTGGTGCTGTTGATGATCGTACCGGGCCTGGCCTTGTTCTATGGCGGCCTGGTCCGCACCAAGAACATGCTGTCGATCCTGACCCAGACCTTGGTCATCACCTGCATCGTGATGGTGGTATGGGCGCTGTGGGGCTATTCCGAAGCCTTCACCGATGGCGGCGGGCTTAACAGCTATGTCGGCGGCTTCTCCAAGGCCCTGCTGAAGGGCGTGGACACCTCCACTGTGGTCGAGACCTTCTCGCGCGGCGTGGTCATTCCGGAAATCGTCTTTGTGGCGTTCCAGATGACCTTCGCGGCGATCACCACCGCACTGGTGATCGGCGGCTTTGCCGAACGCATGAAGTTCAGCGCCATCTGCGCCTTCTCGGTGATCTGGCCGACCCTGGTCTACTTCCCCATCGCCCATATGGTGTGGTGGTGGCCGGGACCGGAATTCGCCTCGACCAATCCGGCCGATGCGACGGCTGCCGGCGCGGGCATGATCTGGGCCTTCGGCGCGCTCGACTTCGCGGGCGGCACGGTGGTGCACATCAATGCCGGTATCGCGGCCTTGGTGGGCGCGATCCTCTGCGGCAAGCGCATCGGCTATGGCCACGAACACATGGCGCCTCACTCGCTGACCTTGACCATGGTCGGCGCCGCGCTGCTGTGGGTCGGCTGGTTCGGCTTCAATGCCGGTTCGAACCTGGAATCGAACGGCTATGCGGGCCTTGCCATGCTCAACACCTTCCTTGCCACCGCGGCAGCGGGCATCTCCTGGCCGGCCTTCGAATGGCTGCTCAAGGGTAAGCCCAGCCTGCTCGGCGCGGCTTCGGGTGTTGTCGCCGGTCTGGTCGCGATCACGCCTGCGGCCGGCTTTGCCGGTCCGATGGGCGCGATCGTGCTGGGCCTGATCGTCAGCCCGGTCTGCCTGTTCTTTGTCAGCGTGATCAAGAACAAGCTGGGCTATGACGACAGCCTGGACGTGTTCGGCGTCCACTGCATCGGCGGCATCATCGGCGCCATCGCCACTGGCATTCTGGTGAATCCGGCCCTGGGCGGCGCGGGCATCGTGGACTACACGGCGGGCGGCGCGGCTGTCTATCCGGGTACCGCGGTGCAGGTCATGTCGCAGCTCAAGGGCGTGCTGACCACCATCTGCTGGTCCGGTATCGGCAGCCTGATCGTGTTCGGCCTGATCAAGATGACGATCGGCCTGCGCGTGAAGGAAGAAGTCGAGCGCGAAGGCCTCGACATCGGAGAGCACGGCGAACGCGCTTACAATATGTAAGCGCCGACGAAACAAGGGGGGTGCGGATAAAACCGCACCCCTTCTTGCTTTAGGGTACAAGAATCAAAAAGCGATTTGGGGACGATGCTCAAAAAATCAAAATATGGAGCCGCCCTCGCGGCTCTCTTTCTGGCCACCCCGGCCTTTGCCGCCGACACCCCGACCTTGAACAGCGGCGACACCGCCTGGATGCTGACCTCGGCGGCGCTGGTCCTGATGATGACCATTCCCGGCCTGGGCCTGTTCTATGGCGGCATGGTGCGCCGGAAGAATGTGCTGGCCACCCTGGCCCAGAGTTTCGGCGCAACCGCCCTGATCACCGTGCTGTGGATGGTGGCCGGCTATTCCCTGGCCTTCAAAACCAATCCCGATGCCGGCCTCAACCGCTTCATCGGCGATTTCAGCTATCTGTTCCTGGGACCGATGAAGGTGGATTCGCTGTCCGGCACCATTCCGGAATCGGCCTTCATGTTCTTCCAGATGACCTTTGCGATCATCACGCCCGCGCTTATCGCAGGCGCCTTTGCCGACCGCATGAAGTTTTCGGCCTTCCTGTGGTTCACCGGCCTGTGGTTGATCCTGGTCTATTGCCCCATCGCCCATATGGTATGGGGCGGCGGACTGCTGTTCACCATGGGAGCGCTGGACTATGCCGGCGGCTCGGTGGTGCATCTGAACGCCGGCACCGCCGCCTTGGTCACTTGCCTGGTGCTGGGCAAGCGCATCGGCTACGGCAGTGAAAACATGTCGCCTCACAATCTGGTCTTGTCGGTGATCGGCGCCTCGCTGTTGTGGGTCGGCTGGTTCGGTTTCAATGCCGGTTCTGCGGTGACGGCAGGCTTCAACGCCGGCATGGCCGCCGCCGCCACCCAGATCGCCACCGCCGCCGCGGCGTTGGCCTGGATGATCGCGGAATGGATGATTGCCAGGAAGCCTTCGGTGTTGGGCATGATTTCCGGCGCGGTGGCGGGGCTGGTGGCGATCACACCGGCGTCCGGCTATGTCGATCCCGTCGGCGCCCTGATCATCGGCCTGACCGCCGGTGTGGTCTGCTATGTCGCGGCGGTGTGGGTGAAGAAGGCGCTGGGCTATGACGACAGCCTGGATGCCTGGGGCGTGCATGGCGTGGGCGGGGCGCTGGGCGCCATCCTCACCGGCGTCTTCGCCAAAAGTTCGATCAATAGCGCGAGCAAGGGCTGGCTGGCGGACGGCAATTTCCACCAGATGCTGATCCAATTTTATGACGTGGCCATCACCTTTGTGTATTGCGGCGTGGTCACTTTCCTGATCCTCAAGGCGGTGGATCTGATCGTCGGCCTGCGGGTTCCGCCGGAAGTCGAGGTGGAAGGCTTAGACATCAATTTGCACGGCGAAACCTTGCATCACTGAAGCTTTAGTCCCTGAACCAACTGGGCGTCCCGCAAGGGGCGCCCTTTTTCTTTACTCCTCGACGCGCAGCGGGCTCGCCTTTACATTCCCGGCGCTTCCTCTGGAGATTCTCTTTTTGTCCTTATCCGGCCGCCTTTCCGCTTTGCCTCCTGGTCCGTTCGCCCAGCTGGCCAAGCTGTTGGGCGACACCAAGCCAGGCAAGGACCCGATCAGCCTGTCGATCGGCGACCCTTCCGGCGCGGTGCCTGATTTTGTCAAAGAGGCGCTGGCCAAAGGCGCGAGCGGCTTCGGCAACTATCCCGCCATCATCGGCACGGAGGATTGGCGACAGGCCGCCGCCGGATGGCTCAACCGCCGCTTCGCCCTCAATGGCGCGATCGATGCGGAGAAAAATCTTCTTCCCTTGAACGGCACGCGCGAAGGCCTGTTCTCGGTCCTGTTTCCGCTGATGCCGGAAAGCAAGGCGGGCGGGCGGCCCATCGTGGCGATGCCCAATCCCTTCTATCAATGCTATGCGGCGGCGGCGCTGAGCTCGGGCGCCGAGCCCTTGTATGTCGCGGCCCAAAAGGAAAACGGCTTTCTGCCGGATTTCGCGGGTTTGCCGGAAGAAACACTGCAAAGAGTGGCTGCGGTTTATATCTGCTCGCCTTCAAATCCCGACGGCTCGGTGGCGGACGAAAATTATTGGACGACCTTGTTCGCCCTGGCAGATCGCTATGATTTCACCGTGCTGGCGGACGAATGCTATGCCGACATCTGGTTCGACAAGGAGCCGGCTTGCGCCCTGCCGTCGCGCCTGGCGCAAACGGGAAACTTCGCGCGGCTTCTGACCTTCCACTCCCTCTCCAAGCGCTCCGGCCTGCCGGGCTTGCGCTCCGGCATGGTGGCGGGCGATGCGAGCAGAATCGAAAAATTCCGCGCCTTCCGCAATGTCGCCGG